>NZ_JASOOK010000033.1:0-22131 GCF_030217725.1 Streptococcus sp. UMB1203
CACTGGTTTTTACGATTTTTATCAGACTAACTTCCACTTGGATTAACGGTGGAAGTTAGTTTGGGAATTTAGCATTATTCTTAATCAACTAATTCTAAACGACACTTCTACTCCTATCACCTAGCTAAACAAAAAGAAAAATCAGGAATTCCTGACTTTTACTTAGCTAATTCTCTTTCTCGTTCTTTCATTATTTTATGATTTTCATACAAACGTGATAAAAACTTAGAAATTTCTTTTAAGATAGAATAGGTTGGTACTGCAACAATCATACCAATGACACCATAAATATTACTTGATAACAAAAGTAATACTAAAATCGTAATTGGATGGACTTTCATCACACCACCTACGATACGAGGGTAGAGAATATTTCCATCCACTTGTTGAATAATCAACATATAAACAACTGCAATCAGCATTCTATGGGGATCAGTAAAGACATTGGCGATAATCATCGGAATCAAACCAATACTTGGACCTACATAAGGAATGAGATTGGCTAATCCTGAAAAGATAGCGAAGACCAAAGCGTATTTCAAACCGATTACGCTATATCCGATAAAGGCCAAACAGCCAATAATAATCGCATCAATGGCAACTCCACTAATATATCGAGCGATTGTAGCATTCAAATTTTTTAAAAGACCTGTAATATGCAACTTATCTCGCTTTAAAACAGTACGTTCAAGCATCGGCAAGAATTTATGGCCATCTAGTAAAAAATAAACCAAAAAAACTGGGGTCATAATCAAAATCAAAACAGTACTGATAAGAGCTGACAAGACGCTCCCCACACTATTTGATACGCTATTTAGGATATTTTGAAGAATATCAACATAGGATAAGTTTAACTGCTGAATGGTAGCCTCGACATCCAAATTTTGGAGCGCAGGATAATTAGATAAGTCTGTGATTAAGTCTTGTACTCGACTATAGATAGTTTGACTAGATATAATCAAACTAGATAACTGATTAATCAAAATAGGTAAGAGATAGACAACACCTATGACCATCCCCCAGACCAAAGCACACAAGGTAATTAAAATACCAAGCAAACGATTGAGTTTACAGACTTTATTTAAGAAAGTAACAATAGGGTTTGTCAAATAATAAAGGAATCCCCCTAATAAAAATGGAATCATAATTGTATTAAGCACGCTAACAAAAGGGTTAATCAAAGACCCCATCTGTCTCCATAAATAAAAGATGATAGTTAATAATAAAATCTCACTGGTCCAAAAAAATAATTTATTCTTACGAAACATGGGGTACCTCCATTCATCTATTTTACCATACTTTCAAAAAAGCTTCTTTCTTATATCATGAAACTGGGAATATTTTTTTCTTTATGATAGAATAAACTTACTATGAAAAAAATAATTTTAACTCTCCTAAGCTTATCCGTTATTGGCTCAGCATCTACTGTTGCTGCTCAAGATTTTAATATTGCTGCTAAACATGCAATTGCCGTTGAGGCAAATACTGGTAAAATTCTCTATGAGAAAGATGCAACCAAGCCAGTTGAAATTGCTTCAATCACAAAGTTAATTACTGTTTATCTTGTCTATGAAGCCTTGGAAAACGGCAGTATTACACTATCAACTCCGGTAGATATTTCTGATTATCCTTACAAATTAACGACAAATTCTGAAGCGAGTAACGTTCCTATGGAGGCTCGTAATTATACCGTCGAACAACTGCTCGAAGCAACCCTAGTATCTAGTGCTAACAGTGCGGCTATTGCCCTAGCTGAGAAAATTGCTGGCTCAGAAAAAGATTTCGTCGATATGATGCGGGCAAAACTCTTAGAATGGGGAATTCAGGATGCCACTGTTGTCAATACGACTGGTCTGAACAATGAGACTCTAGGGGATAACATTTACCCAGGATCTAAAAAAGATGAGGAAAATAAGCTCAGTGCTTATGATGTCGCTATCGTTGCTCGCAATCTCATCAAAAAATACCCACAAGTCTTGGAAATCACGAAAAAACCTTCTTCTACTTTTGCTGGAATGACAATCACTTCTACCAACTACATGTTAGAGGGTATGCCTGCTTATCGCGGTGGTTTTGATGGCCTTAAAACAGGAACAACAGACAAAGCTGGAGAATCTTTTGTTGGTACTACTGTCGAAAAAGGGATGAGGGTTATCACAGTTGTTTTGAATGCAGATCATCAAGACAATAATCCTTACGCTCGCTTCACAGCTACTTCTTCACTAATGGATTATATCTCTTCTACATTCACACTTCGCAAAATCGTTCAAAAAGGCGATGCCTATCAAGATAGTAAAGCCCCTGTACAAGATGGAAAAGAAGATACCGTCACTGCCATTGCCAAAGATGATATCTCTCTAATTGAACGTGTTGGGGGACAATCGTCCCAAACAATTCAATTCACACCTGATTCTAAGGCAATTCCAGCACCACTTGAAGCCGGAACTGTGGTTGGACATTTGACTTATGAAGACAATGATTTGATTGGTCAAGGTTACATCACTACAGAACGTCCTAGTTTTGAAATGGTAGCAGAAAAGAAAGTTGAAAAAGCCTTCTTCTTAAAAGTTTGGTGGAATCAGTTTATCCGATTTATCAACGAGAAATTATAAAAAAATCGCGATTTTAAACCGCGATTTTTTTGTTAGAAGTTCATCTTCAAAATCCTTGATTTTGAATAAAGCTAATACTCAATGAAAATCAAAGAGCAAACTAGGAAACTAGCCGCAGGTTGCTCAAAGCACCACTTTGAGGTTGCAGATAAAGCTGACACGGTTTGAAGAGATTTTCGAAGAGTATAAAAACAAATTTTATCCAACTGATCCTTCCATTTCATAGCTAATCAAGCGGTTCAGCTCAACTGCATATTCCATTGGAAGTTCTTTTGTGAAGGGTTCGACAAACCCCATAACGATCATCTCTGTTGCCTCAGATTCTGACAAACCACGGCTCATGAGGTAGTATAGTTGTTCTTCTGAAATCTTAGAAACCTTAGCTTCGTGCTCCAAAGCAACTTGCGAGTTGTGGATTTCATTAAATGGAATAGTATCTGATGCTGATAAGTCATCCATGATAATGGTATCACACTCGATGTGAGAAACAGATTTCTTAGAGTTCTTGTTAAAGGTTACTTGTCCACGGTAGTCGACCTTTCCTCCGCCTTTAGCGATGGATTTAGACACGATAGACGAGCTTGTATGTGGGGCGTTGTGGATCATCTTGGCACCAGTATCCTGATGTTGCCCTGCGTTAGCAAAGGCGATTGAAAGCATGGTACCACGTGCTCCTTCTCCATCTAGGTAAACAGATGGGTATTTCATAGTTGTTTTGGCACCTAAGTTTCCATCGATCCACTCAACAGTTGCATCTTTCAAAGCTTTGGCACGTTTTGTTACCAAGTTATAGACATTATCAGACCAGTTTTGGATGGTTGTATAACGCATATAAGCTCCGTCCAAAGCGAAAATTTCTACAATGGCAGCGTGCAAGCTGTTACTTGAATAAGTTGGCGCTGTACAGCCTTCTACGTAGTGGACACTCGCTCCTTCATCAACGATAATCAAGGTACGTTCGAACTGACCTGTATTTTCGTTATTGATACGGAAGTAGGTTTGAAGTGGAATATCTACTTTGACACCTTTTGGCACGTAGATAAAGGTTCCACCAGACCATACTGCTGAGTTGAGGGCAGCCAATTTGTTATCTGTTGGCGGTACCAACTTAGCGAAGTATTGTTTAAACAAGTCTGGGTATTCCTTGAGGGCAGAATCCGTATCTGTAAAGATAATCCCCAATTTCTGGAACTCTTCCTTCATGTTATGGTAAACCACTTCTGACTCATACTGGGCAGAAGCTCCTGCTAGATAAGCACGCTCAGCTTCTGGAATTCCGATACGTTCAAAGGTTTCTTTGATTTTCTCAGGAACTTCGTCCCATGAACGGGCTGGTTTGTCAGATGGTTTTTGGTAGTAGATCAAGTCATCAAAGTCAATCTCTGACAAGTCTGCTCCCCAGGTTTGCATAGGCATTTTTTTGAAGGTTTCATAAGACTTCAAACGGAATTCTAACATCCACTCAGGTTCACCCTTAGCAGCTGATAATTCGCGAATGACTTCTTCGTTCAATCCTTTTCCTGTCGATAGGACAGGCTCTACATCGTCATGGAAACCAAATTTATATTCACCAAGGTCAATTGGTTTTGGTTCTACTCTTTCTTCAGCCATAATATCCTTTCTTTCATTATATATTTCTATGTTTCTTATTTTTCTTCTTGATCTTCAATTGTTTTCTTAAGGGCATTCCAAGCTAGAGTTGCACACTTGATTCGTTGAGGGAATTTGGCAACACCTGATAAGAAAGCCGCGTCTCCAAGTTGGTCTTGACGCTCATCTTTTTGCCCTTGAACCATTTCAGAAAAAATAGTTGCAAGTTCTAAAATTTCTTGTTTGGTCTTGCCTAAAACTGCATCTGTCATCATACTAGCAGAAGCAGTTGAAATCGTGCATCCTGAATTTAGAAAAGCGATATCTTCTAAACGATCCTCTGCGTCAAACTTAACAGAGAGATTAATAACATCGCCACAGGTTGGATTGTTGAGGCTGATTTGCTCAGCGTCTTCTAACTTCCCTTGGTGATGTGGATTTTTCGAATGGTCTGCCACCACTGCCATATAAAGGCTATCTAGTTTAGAAAGTGCCATTGAAAAACTCCTTTGTCTTTTGTAGGGCATCGACTAGCTTGTCACAATCTGCCTTGGTATTGTAGATATAAAAACTTGCACGAGCTGTTGCTGGAACTTCCAAATATTGGAGCAAAGGTTGAGCACAATGATGACCTGCACGAACTGCTACCCCTTCATAATCCAGTGCTGTAGCTAGGTCATGGGGATGAAGATCGCCTAGGTTAAATGCAATCACACCTGAACGTTTAGCCAAGTCCTGCGAACCATAAATAGTCAATCCCTCAATTGCCTGCAATTTTGGAAAGACATATGCAATCAATTCCTGTTCATGAGCTTCAACGGCATCCATACCAATCTTTTCTAGATAATCCACTGCTGCAGCAAGTCCGATAGCACCTGCCATATTTGGCGTTCCAGCCTCAAATTTCCAAGGCAACTCCTTCCAACTAGCAGATTGCTCATAGACGAAATCAATCATCTCGCCACCAAACTCAACTGGTGACATTTGTTCCAGATACTTTTCTTTACCGTAAAGAACACCAATACCAGTTGGTCCAGCCATCTTGTGACCTGAAAAAGCAAAGAAGTCCACATCCAAGTCCTGGACATCAATCTTCATATGGGGCGTAGACTGAGCGCCATCCACCACCATGATAGCTCCAACTTGGTGGGCCAATTGCGTGATTTCTTTGATAGGATTGACTACACCAAGAACATTTGAGGCGTGAGCTAGGGAGACAAACTTGACTTTATCAGTCAATTTAGCTCGCAAGTCATCCATATCCAGAGCTCCATCCTTGAGATAAACATAGACAAGCTCTGCCCCAGTCTTGCGACAGACCTCCTGCCAAGGAATGATATTGGAATGGTGTTCCATGACAGAAATCAAGACCTGGTCTCCCTCAGTCAGGATTTCCTCAGCGAAGCGTGCCACCCAGTTAAGGCTGGTTGTCGTTCCTCTGGTAAAGAGAACTTCCTTTGTAGAGCCTGCATGGATAAACTTACGAATGGTTTCACGAGCAGCTTCATAAGAAGCTGTTGCTCGCTCAGCCAAGGTATGAACACCACGGTGAACATTGGCATTGTCCTGCTTATAGTAGCGGTTGATTGTTTCCAGAACTGCTAGTGGTTTTTGTGTCGTCGCAGCATTGTCCAGATAGACCAGAGGTTCATCGTTGACAATCTGGTCTAAAATTGGAAAATCCTTACGAATCGCTTCTACATCTAACATAGGCTTCCCCTTAGCGTTTTGACAATTTTTCTTCGATGGTTGCAATCATTTCTTCACGAACTTCTTTGACTGGAATCTCAACAATTACGGAGCCAAGGAAACCACGAACAACCAAGCGTTCTGCAGTTGCCTTATCCAAGCCACGACTCATGAGATAGTACATATCTTCTGGATCTACTTGTCCGATAGAAGCCGCGTGACCTGCAGTTACGTCATTTTCATCAATCAAAAGAATTGGGTTGGCATCTGAACGCGCTTGGTCTGAAAGCATAAGAACACGACTTTCTTGTTGCGCATCTGCTCCCTTAGCACCCTTGATGATGTGGCCGATACCATTGAAGGTTAAGGTTGCTTTTTCAAGAATAACCCCATGTTGAAGGATATTTCCGATTGAGTTGCAACCATAGTTAGTTACTCGGGTATCAATCCCTTGTACCTGACGGCCACTTGAAAGAGCTACAACCTTGAGATCTGCATGGCTACCGTTACCAATCAAGTCACTATCAAAGTCCGCAACGACGTTCCCTTCGTTCATGACACCGATTGCCCAGTCAATGCTTGCATCGTTGCCTAATTTACCACGACGGCTAATGTAAGCAGTGACGTTTTCACCTAGACGGTCAATCGCAGCAAACTTCACTTGAGCTCCAGAACGCGCAATTACTTCTACTGTGATATTGGCAGTTGCTTTGGCACTTCCTTCACCACGTGACTCTAGACGCTCCAGATAACTAATCTTAGAATTTTTACCAGCGATAATCATAATATGCTTGTTAAACGGCACATCGCTATCGCTGTCTTGATAGAAAATTCCTTCGATTGGTTCAGCAATTTCCACGTTATCAGGAATGTAGAGAACAGCACCACTATTGAAATAAGCTGTATGGTAGGCTGCCAACTTGTCATCGTCATACTTAACAGATGACATGAAGAATTCTTCGATTAGCTCTGGAATTTCTTCTAAAGCTGAGTGGAAGTCTGTAAAGACGACACCCTGTTCAGCTAACTCAACTGGAGTTTGCTCAAAAACAGTCTGAGTTCCTACTTGAACCAACTTCAAGTGATTATCTAGAGCTGTGAAATCTGGAACATTTGCTGATGGCTCACTTTCTGTAATCGTTCCATCACCCAGATTCCAACGGTGGAATTTGACACGCTCAATAACTGGTAATTCCAAAGTCTCAATCTTGTCAAAAGCTTTTTGACGGAGATTAGCCAACCAGCTTGGTTCAGCGTGCATTTCTGAAAAAAGTTTAATATTTTCTTTAGTCATTTACTTCTCCTAAAAGACACGAGGGAATTACAATTCTTCCTTGTAGTCGTAGCCAAGTTCTTCAGCTAGTTTTGCGTATCCTTCACGTTCCAAACGCGCAGCCAATTCGGGACCACCAGAAAGAACAACACGACCTTCCATCATGACGTGTACCACATCAGGTGTGATGTAGTTCAAAAGACGTTGGTAGTGAGTGATAATCATAGCACCAAAGCCTTCACCACGCATAGCATTCACACCTTTAGAAACAACTTTAAGGGCATCAATATCAAGACCAGAGTCAATCTCATCCAAAAGGGCAAAAGTTGGTTCCAACATCAAAAGTTGAAGAATCTCATTACGTTTTTTCTCACCACCAGAGAAACCTTCGTTGAGGTAACGCTCAGCCATTTCTTCTTTCATGTTGAGCAATTCCATCTTTTCATCTAGCTTAGTGATGAACTCGCGAACTGAAATCTTCTCATCGTCTTCTTTACCAGCATTCATGGCTGCACGAAGAAACTCAGCGTTAGTAATACCAGGAATTTCTGATGGATATTGCATAGCAAGGAAAAGTCCCATACGCGCACGCTCGTCCACTTCTAACTCAAGAATATTTACGCCATCAAACAAGACTTCACCTTTGGTCACTTCATAGTTTGGATTTCCCATGATAGCGGCAGAAAGAGTTGATTTACCAGTACCATTTGGTCCCATGATAGCGGCAATTTCTCCTGTTTTCAGGGTCAGGTTAACCCCTTTTAAAATTTCTTTTCCTTCAATCTCAACGTGAAGATCTTTGATCTCTAATACTGACATGATAGTTCCTTTCTTTTTCAAGGCCTTTACCAGTACTCACTAGAAACATACTTGATTTCCCTAGAAAATACGGTAAAAGGTCAATAAATATACTTTTATAGTATAACAAAAAAAAGCCTAAAAGGCTTTGATTTTGTCTAGAAGCTGAGGACTAGTCTTTTCCTTTTAAATGCTGGTCAATGACATCTACAATCTTGCCCATCAAGTAACTAACTCGGAAATTTCTGAAGAGCAAAATGGCCCAAAAGGCTGCCATAATATAGCGACCAGTCATCCAGGCTTCATTGAAAAAATAGGTCTCAGCAGCTGTAAACAGCGCAATGATAATAAATTGTTGTCTATTCATAAACTTATTGTATCATGAAATCTTTCTTTAGTCTTCCTCGACCTTCACTTTATCAGCCAAAAATTCAAATCCTTCTGGAATCAGACTTTCTTCTGCTTCTTTTTCAGTTTGAGAAGATTTTGCTTTGGCTGAAAAGGCTGCGCGAACTTCTTTCCATTCCTCCATGGAAATAGCTAAAATCTCAGGTGAAAAACCTGCTGCCTGACTGAGGATATTGCCAAACATGGTGTTGAGATTGTCTCGTTTCATGGTTTGACCAGCATTGAAGTTAGATTCAAAAGCAAGAATAGCATGGTGTTCATTGGCTGCAACCGGTTGAGAACCAACTAGCAGAGCCTTATCAGGACCTCCAAGACTTTCAATTACCTCTCCCCAGGCATTCTGCAAGCGAATCAGATTTTGACGTGCTAAATCAGGATTTTCGACAGCCTCTTGTAAGATAGATTGAACTTTATTACGATCCACACGATAGACGGTCTTGCTCGCTGCTGGACGGGTAAGTACTGGACTAGTTGTTTTTGGTACAGTGCCCACATTTGAGAGTTCATGTTTGAGACGGGCAACTTCCTGTCTCAATGCAGAAATTTCATGTTCAACTGCCCCAGAAAGAGCTGGTTCAAGCTTAATCTCTGCCAAACGAATAGTCATCATCTCAGCATAAATCTTAGGTTGCAAACTAGACTTAATATCTGCTAAACTGACTGTCGCCAAGCGAATCATTTCAAACAGATTTTCTTGAGGAAGTGCCAAATTTTCTACAAAGACTGGACTATGATGAGTGTTTTCTCCACCTGTTTGGACAATTAACAAGTCTCTTAAATAGTGCAAAAGGTCGGTCACAAAACGAGTCATGCTCTTACCATTGTCAAAGAGAAGATTTAAGCAATACAAGGCCTTGGGAACATCCTGTTGAGACAAGGCAGCCACATAATCATCCAAGGCTGATAGGCTAATAGTGCCAGTAATTTCTTCAGAAATGGCAGTCGTCAATTCATTTCCCTGTGTTAAACTTAGGGCTTGATCCAAAATAGACAAGGCGTCTCGCATTCCACCTTCAGCCCGTCTAGCAATGATTTCCACAGCCTCTGGTTCAGAACTGATATTTTCTTTGTCTAAGATATAGTGAATATGTTCCTTAATATCCTGTGTCTTAATCGATTTAAATTCAAAACGTTGCACACGGGATAGAATAGTCGCAGGTATCTTGTGCAATTCAGTAGTAGCCAAAATAAAGACCACATTCTGTGTTGGCTCTTCTAACGTCTTTAGGAGGGCATTAAAAGCTCCTGTAGACAGCATGTGAACCTCATCTATGATATAGACCTTATAACGAGCAAGGCTAGGCGCATAGGTAGATTTATCACGAATTTCACGGATTTCATCCACCCCGTTATTAGAGGCTGCATCCATTTCAATGACATCTTCTAAACTACCATCCGTCACCGCTTGACAAATATAGCAGTTATTACAAGGTTCACCACCCACTTGATTGGGACAGTTCATAGCTTTGGCAAAGATCTTAGCCACACTAGTTTTTCCCGTTCCACGTGGACCAGAGAAAAGATAGGCATGACTTATTTTCTCTTGCTCTACTGCTTGTTTAAGAGTCTTAGCCACAACTTCCTGTCCAACCAACTGGGAGAAGTTTTGACTTCTATATTTTCGATAAAGAGCTTGATACATTAGGCTTTCTCCCCAAACATTGTAAAGTCCCATTCTGTCTTTTCAAGCAAAATAGCGACAAATTGTTCCAAATAATCTCGATCCATAGCATCATAATCATTAATCTCTGAAGAATCCAGATCCAGAACCCCGAGCAATTGACCATTCTTAACCATCGGAACAACAATTTCACTTTTAGCTCGACTATCACAAGAAATATAGTTGGGATAAGTTGTTACATTACCAACCAGAACAGTTTCCTGAAAGTGAGCTGCCTCCCCACAAACACCTTTTCCAAGTGCAATACGGATGCAGGAAACACCGCCTTGGAAGGGACCTAAAACCAATTCCTTTCCATCAAACAAATAAAAGCCTGCAAATACAGTATTGGAAAAGCGTGATTTTAAAAGAGCACTGGCGTTGGAAAGATTAGCCAAAACATTGGTTTCACCTTCCAATAAAAAAAATAGCTCTTCATTTAACATTTGATAACGTGATTGTTTTTCTGATTCTAACATAGAACTATTATATCAAAAAAGGCTTACAGACAAAAGAAAAATCCCTTGTTTAGAAAACAAAGGATTTTGTGAATTTTCAATTTGATTAAAGTTCGATATCACCGAACAAGTCAGCCATTGAGAATCCTGTTTGTGTTTCTGGAAGTTCGAAATCACGTTTTTCTTGACGTTTTGGACGACGTGGACGAGCAGCACGTTTTTCTTCTTTTTGTCCTTCTTCTTGAGCTGGACGTTCTTCAAGAGCTTTGATAGAAAGTGATACGCGCTCTGCATCTGCATTAACTTCAAGAACTTTAACTTGAACTTCTTGACCAACTTTAAGAGCTTCTTTTGGATTTTCAATACGTTTGTGTGAAATTTGTGATACGTGAACAAGTCCATCGATACCTGGCAATACTTCAACAAATGCACCGAAGTCAGTCAAACGTTTAACTGTTCCTTCAACTACATCACCTTTAGCCAATTTTTGCTCAACGCCATCCCATGGTCCAGGTGTTGTTGCTTTAAGTGAAAGTGATACGCGTCCTTCTTCTTCGTTAAGATCAAGGATTTTCACTTCAATTTCTTCACCAACAGTTACAACTGATTTTGGTGATACGTTACGTTCGTGTGACAATTCAGTTAAGTGAACCAATCCGTCAACACCACCAAGATCGATGAAAGCACCGAAACTTGTGATACGTGCAACCTTACCAGTTACAACATCACCAACAGCCAATTTACCGAATACTTCAGCGCGAGCTGCTGCAGTAGCTGCTTCAACAACTTCACGACGTGAAAGGATGAAGCGGTTTTCTTTAGCGTCAACTTCTTTGATTTTAGCGTCAAATTCTTGACCTACAAAACGCTCAGTGTTACGTACGAAACGAGTATCCAACATTGAAGCTGGGATAAATCCACGAACACCTTCAAATTCTACTGAAAGTCCACCCTTAACGGCACGAGTTCCTTTAACAGTAACAACTTCTTCTTCGCGACCAACAAGTTTGTCCCATGCTTTGCGAGCTTCAAGGCGTTTTTTAGATACAAGGTATGTAACTGTATCAGTATCTTTACCAACTACTTGACGAAGTACAAGAACATCCAATACTTCTCCTACTTTAACAAAGTCATTGATATCTGCATCGCGATCGTTTGTCAATTCGCGAAGAGTCAAGACACCTTCAACACCAGTTCCAGAGATTGCAACGTTAGCTTGAGTCGCATCAACTGTCAATACTTCAGCACTAACAACATCACCAGTCTCAACTTGGCTAACGCTATTTAGCAAATCTTCAAATTCGTTCATCTAAAAAATCCTCCAACAATCAAGTTTTTCTTAAACTTGACATACTTATAATTTTTTTCCTAAGCACCCGCAAGAACAAGTTCATATCGTTCACGTCTTTCAATTATAAAAATAAAATACCCTAAGATATTTTGCTTTTTATCTTGATCATTACCTAAGAACTGGGGTAGCTGGATTCGAACCAACGCATGAGGGAGTCAAAGTCCCTTGCCTTACCGCTTGGCTATACCCCATTGATAAAATGGAGAGAGAGGGATTCGAACCCCCGAACCCGAAGGAGCGGATTTACAGTCCGCCGCGTTTAGCCTCTTCGCTATCTCTCCTACAATCAACATGGACTATTATATCATGAAAATTTCAAAAAAACAAGACTTATTTTGCTAAATTATAATTTTCAATCAAAATTTCCACAGCTTTTTCCAATTTTTTATAAAAACTATCGACATTCTCATTCTTTATAATGGCAAATTGTCCATCTAATTCGGCAATTTCTCCGATAACTTTTTTACCAATGGTCAAAGTATAGCCTTCAAAACTGTCTTTTCCTACATTAACTTTGGCATCTGCTACTTGAATTTCGATTTTTTTATCTTTCTTACTCATTTCATACCTCTCTTCACTTTTTCTATTTTACAAGAAAATCCTAAAACTAGCAAGAAAAAACTCTATATCATTCCATGTCTGATATAGAGTTTTCTGCTTTATTTAATGTGTTTTTCTAGTTCTTTTTGGTACTTACCATTTGATTCCAATTTTTCTTTTTGCCATTTTTTCAGTGCTTCTTCATATTCTTTTGTCGTAACGATATCTTTTTGTAATTTCATTCCTTTAAAGATATATGGGTCACCCTTAATACCAACTTGTGAGTATGGTTTTGAGAATGGTACTACATTACTTACAACTGGAGAACCACCAGATGAGGCTGTTGGCATCAATAATGAACTATCTGTCAACCAAGCTTGAGCCTTGGCATATTTTTCATAGCGTTCTTCAAGATTCGTAGTTTCTGAATCCGCATCATCCAATAATTTCTTATATTCATCTAAACCAAGTTTAGCTACAACATCTTTATCTTTCCCTTTAGTAATACCTAGGTGCTTCATAGCAGAACCTGATTTAGGATCCATGATATTCAAGTAAGATGCTGGGTCTTGATAACTTGGAGCCCATCCTGTACTGTTCAAATCATAGTCTTTTTGAGAAGGAACACGCGCTTGTGAAGTGATTGTTTCCTTTTCATTATCTGTCATTTGAAGAACGTCGATGACAACATTTTCAGCACCAAGAGTTGATTCGATAGACTGTTTGAAAGAGTTACTTTGTTGAACGGCGATGGTATCTGTTTGTTCAACTGGGACATCCAAATGAATTGGGAAAGTTACCCCTTTAGATTCCAAGTCTTTCTTAGCTTTTTCGAACGCAGCTTTAGCCTTGTCAGGGTTGTAGATAGAATCCTTACCGTCAACTAGCTCAACACCTTTCCATTGGTCACCATAGTTCACCAACTCTGCTTGAGCGATTTGACCAAAGTTCTTACCACCTGCTTGCACGAAGTTGTCAGGAACAAGGCTGTTACGAATAATCTTGTCCGCACCGTCTTCACCATTTAGCTGGGCAGCATAAGAATGGCGGTTGAAGGCAAAGTTGATAGCCTGACGGAAGTCCTTATTAAGCATAGCTTCTTTAGTAGAAGTCTTTTGCTCCTCACTTGTTTTCGCAGTTTTATTATATGACTGACGATTTACGTTAAAGGTGAAGTAATAGCTACTTGAGTCCTGTGGGCTATAAGTGATTTTATCTCCGTATTGTTCCAAAGTAGAAGCAAAGTTTGAGCTACTTGGGAAGAGACGGGCTGTCGTATAAGCACCAGAAGAGAAGCTACGAATCAAGGATTCCTGATCAGAACCATCGTAGTAGGTCAATTTGATCTTCTCGATTTTTACCTTTTCTTTATCCCAGTAGTTTGGATTTTTCTCGTATTCGATTAACGATTTAGAAGTCAAGGTCTTCAAGATATAAGGACCATTGTAAAGAATCCCTGCTGGAGTAACTGCTCCATAATCTTTACCTGATGCCTTCAAAAACTCTTCATTTACAGGCAACATCGTCGCTGTTGTAACTTTAGAGTTCCAGAAACTTTCTGGTTTGTTTAGGGTATATTCGACTGTATAATCGTCCAAGGCCTTAACACCAACTGTAGAGAAATCGTTCGTCTCACCAGTCATGTAGGCATCCAAACCCTTGATTGAATTTTGGATGAGAGAGACACCGTCTGACTTACCGTCAGCTACATGTTTCAATCCTGTTACAAAGTCATGGGCTGTTACTTCTGCATATTCTTCACCTTCAGAAGTGTACCATTTAACTCCTTTACGAAGTTTGTAGGTATAAGTCAAACCATCTTTTGACACAGACCAATCCTCAGCCAAGGAAGGGATAACATTTCCGTACTGGTCGTTTTCCATCAAGCCATCAACCACGTTCCCGATGACATCTGTTGTAGATGTACGAGTCGCTATACTATAGTCCAAAGATGCTGGATCTACTGCATAGACATATGAAAATGTTGTCGGTGCATCTGCTTCTTTATCAGCTTTTCCACAAGCCACTAAAAGAGCTGTTGTGCTCAGGACCACTCCTGCTGTTAAGAGCCACTTTTTCGATTTCATCAAAAATCTCCTTTTGTTTGTTTTAATCTACTTTTACAATCCAACCTTCTGGCGCTTCAATATCACCAAACTGAATACCAGTCAATTCATCATAGAGTTTACTAGTCACAGGACCTACTTCTGTTTCACTATAGAATACATGGAAATCATCACCGTGCTGAATTCCACCAATTGGTGAAATAACTGCTGCTGTACCACAGGCACCTGCCTCTACAAAGCGGTCAAGGTTATCAATTGGGACATCCCCCTCAATAGGAGTCAAGCCCAAGCGGTGTTCTGCCAAATAAAGCAAAGAATACTTAGTAATAGATGGCAAGATAGATGGACTCAATGGTGTTACAAATTCATTATCAGCTGTAATTCCAAAGAAGTTAGCTGAACCGACTTCTTCAATCTTTGTATGAGTTGATGGGTCTAGATAGATAACATCTGAGAAATGACGTGACTTGGCCAATTTCCCTGGCAAGAGACTGGCAGCATAGTTCCCACCAACCTTAGCTGCACCTGTACCATTTGGCGCTGCACGGTCGTATTCATCCTGAATCAAGAAGTTGGTTGGAACCAAACCACCCTTAAAGTAATTTCCAACTGGCATGGCAAAGATGGTGAAAATATACTCTTCTGCTGGTTTAACCCCAATAATATCTCCGACACCAATCAAAAGAGGGCGAAGATATAAGGTTCCACCTGTTCCGTATGGAGGTACATATTCTTCATTCGCACGAACAACTGCCTTACAAGCTTCTACAAACATGTCTGTTGGAACTTGTGGCATCAAGAGACGGTCACATGTACGTTGCAGACGTTTGGCATTTTCATCAGGACGGAAAAGTTGAATACTGCCATCCTTAGTACGATAAGCTTTCAAACCTTCAAATGCTTGTTGACCATAGTGAAGACTTGGAGAAGACTCTGAAATATGCAAGGTTGCATCTTCTGTAAGTTCTCCTTGATTCCATTGTCCATTTTTAAAATGAGCAATATAGCGATAAGGTAAATTCATATAGGAGAAACCAAGGTTCTCCCAATCAATCGTTACTGTCATATTCCACTCCTTATTCTAAAAACCTATTTCTTATATTCTACACTTTTTTTCTAAAATAGCAAGTATATTTTGTAATTTTCAGAAAATTTCTTCAATAAAAAGAACCAGCTCTTAGAACTGATTCCTCATTTCACTTATTTAGCTTCAGTAAATATTTCTTTAAGATAAGCGTCAAAAACTTCTTCATCAGAAATAGTATCAGAAATGAAGCTTCCGTTGCTGGTTCGTTCTGACAAGTTGAGGTCTTGCAATCGACTCTCATAGATTGACCCCTTGTTAGATTGGACAAGAAGCGTTTGGTCGTTTTCTTCTACTTCTGTACTAAAAAGATCACCAACGAAACCTTGCTCTGCAACTGCTCCAGCCAAGAAGACACGGTGCGGTTTGTTTTTCAACTCACGCAAGACTTGTAGTCCTCGTTTGGCACGGCTAGTTGCTGGAATTTCGTCAATAGAAACACGTTTCAAACTTCCACGCTGAGTCAAGAGGTAGAAGGATGAAGTGTTACAGATAAAGGCGGATTGGAGGACATCATCTGCTTTCAGGTTCATAGCTTTGACACCTGCAGCCTTAGCACCGACAACTGGTACCTCTTCGATATTGAAACGAAGGGCATAACCATTTTGGCTAATCAAGAGAACATCATCCAGTTTAATCGGAGCCACTGCTACAATCTGGTCTGTCTCGTCTTTGAGCTTAGCATACTTGACAGACTTAGACTTGTAGGTTCGCCATGGAGAGAACTCTTTGCGTTCTACCCGTTTAATTTGACCGAGACGAGTTGCAGTAAAGTAGGTTGTCGCATCATCAAACTGATCCACGACTTCCACATAAAGGACTTCTTCGTTAGTTTCAAAATTTGTAATGGTCTGGCTCAGATGCTCTCCGATGTCCTTCCAGCGAATATCTGCTAATTCATGGATTGGTCTGTAGATGACATTTCCAAGACTTGTGAACATCAAAAGATGCTGAGTTGTCTTGGCAGCTTGAACAAAAATCAAACGGTCATCATCACGCTTGCCAATTTCTTCCAGCGTTGAAGCGGTAAAGGAACGTGGGCTGGTACGCTTGATGTAACCTGCCTTGGTCACGCTGACGTAGGTATCTTCCTCGGCGATCAGACTAGCTGTATCAATCTCAATTACTTTTGCTGTGTCTTCTAAAGTACTCAAACGCGGAGTAGCAAATTTCTTCTTGACCTCACGAAGCTCTTTCTTCATGAGATTGTACATAGTCCGTTCGTCACCGATGATCGCCGCAAGCATGGCAATCTTCTCACGAAGTTCTGCTTCTTCTTCCTGCAAGACAACCACATCGGTATTGGTCAAACGATACAATTGCAAGGTAACGATGGCCTCAGCCTGCTCCTCTGTAAAATCATAGCTAACTTTGAGATTTTCCTTGGCGTCCGCCTTATTCTCAGAAGCACGAATAAGAGCAATGACTTCGTCCAAAATCGAAATTACACGAATCAAACCTTCGACGATATGGAGACGTTTCTCAGCCTTTTCCTTGTCAAAGCGTGAACGCGCCAAAATTACTTCACGACGGTGGGCAATATAGCTAGACAAGATTGGAACGATCCCAACCTGACGAGGCGTGAAATTGTCAATTGCCACCATGTTAAAATTGTAATTTATTTGTAGGTCAGTATATTTGAATAGATAGTTGAGCACGAGCTCCGTATTGGCGTCTTTCTTGAGTTCAATCGCGATACGAAGACCGTCACGGTCAGACTCATCACGAACCTCAGCAATACCTGCCACCTTGTTATTGACACGAACATCATCGATTTTTTTGACCAGATTGGCCTTATTGATTTCATAAGGAATCTCAGTGATAACGATTTGTTCCTTACCACCTTTTAGCTTTTCAATCTCCGTCTTGGAACGAACAACCACGCGCCCTTTCCCAGTTTCATAGGCCTTCTTAATTTCATCACGACCCTGAATAATTCCTCCAGTTGGAAAATCTGGCCCAGGCAAGAATTCCATGAGTTTTTCAACTTTGGCCGTTGGATGGTCAATCATGTAAACCGCCGCATCAATGACCTCAGCCAAATTATGGGGAGGAATGTCTGTGGCATAACCAGCCGAAATCCCAGTCGAACCATTGACTAAAAGGTTTGGAAAGGCTGCTGGCAAGACAGTTGGTTCTTTCTCGGTATCATCAAAGTTCCAAGCAAAAGGAACTGTCTTTTTCTCGATATCTTGAAGAAGGTAACCAGCAATTTCTGACAAACGAGCCTCGGTATAACGCATAGCCGCAGGCGGATCTCCGTCCATAGAACCATTATTACCGTGCATTTCGACCAAAATCTCACGATTTTTCCAATCTTGTGACATACGAACCATGGCATCATAGATAGAACTGTCACCGTGTGGGTGGAAATTCCCCATGATGTTACCGACAGACTTGGCCGACTTACGGTAACTCTTGTCAAAGGTATTGCCATCCTTATTCATCGAATAAAGAATACGGCGCTGAACCGGCTTCAATCCATCCCGAATATCTGGCAAAGCCCGGTCTTGAATGATGTATTTGGAGTAGCGACCAAAGCGCTCTCCCATAATGTCCTCCAGGGACATGTTTTGAATGTTACTCATATAGGATACAGAGCCCGTAAAATATCAAGTGAAAATAGAAAAATCTTGAAGTTAGCAAGCTCACCAGAGAATTTATCTTTTTCACGCGTCATTTAGGGCGTGTTCAACTCCTTTCAAAGAATATAGAGTAGGTTTTTACAGAAAAGGTGTCCAGTTAAGATATAAAGGGACGATTTGGCTTGCCGAAAATTTCTGTAGAAAAATAGAAAATCGATGTAGGGCTCGATGAAGTCAAGACGATTTGACTTTTTTCCGACTAAAATTAGTTCCGTGTTCAGTTACTACAAATAATCAAACGACCCTTTCTGTAGTTTAATCTTTTAAATTAAGGTCTTTAGTTAGTTAGCGATTAAGAAGTCTCTCCTCAGCATACTCAATCATTTTCTCAGCTACTTCCATATCATAGTCAAATCCCATCTTGTGAGCAAATCTTTGAGCTTCTCTATGGAAAAGTTGCATCGTAGCAAACAAAGACTCAGTGATTTTATCTAAACTTGAGAAATCAAGCAAATCTGAGAATTCCTTCTTTTGCTCAGCAGGTAAATAGTTGAAGAGATACTTGTAGTTCTTGCCAATATCGACTTTCCCCCTATCACTTGCAACCTGCCAAGCCAAAATTTTCAAGAATTCTTGTTGACAAATGCCGTAGAGATGGTCAGTCGCGTAGATGACTTGCTTACGACAGATTCCTTTGACCACGTAGGCTGACACCCACCAAAATTCATTGCAGGATTTTACAAAATTCGTTTCAGTAGCTGGGGGTGTCCAGTAACGCTCTAGATTTTGCGAATAGGGTTCAAATAAATGTTCTGGGTCTTCAAAAACAGTGAATCCAGCCTCGCTATCCACCCACTCTTGGATGTGGTCTTTAGGGCAGAGAGTCAAATCAATGCGATTGCCATCTTCAAAGAGCATGAGAAATAGACGGCGATGACCAAAACCAACTTCTTGCTCAATAATGCGCTTCCCAAACAGGTCCAGCCAAGAAAGGTCACTCGTCAGATTATCTAAATCGTCCACGACATAGACCACGTCATAGTCTTGAAATTCATCTTTTGGGGCCTTTGGGTTTGTCCGTGAACCAGACATAGCGACAGCTTTGACTTGTAAAGTTTTGGCAATCTGTAAAATCAGATCTAGCATTTCTGTTTCAGTTCTCATTTCGATACCCATTCATTAAAAAGTGACTTAAAACACTGTCGCTTCTTCCAGCGTAAATTTGACATTATCCTCAATCCACTTACGGCGTGGTTCGACCTTGTCTCCCATGAGGACATTGACGCGGCGTTCGGCGCGAGCCAGATCTTCAATGGTGACACGGATGAGGGTACGGGTTTCTGGATTCATAGTTGTTTCCCAGAGCTGGTCCGCATTCATCTCTCCAAGCCCCTTGTAGCGTTGGAGTGTTGCACCTTTACCGAACTGTTTGCGAAGTTCTTCTAGTTCTCCATCCGTCCAAGCATAGGCCACTTCTTCTTTCTTGCCTTTTCCTTTTGACATCTTGTAAAGAGGCGGAAGGGCGATATAGACATGACCTGCCTCGACTAGAGGACGCATGTAGCGGTAGAAAAATGTCAAGAGCAAGGTCTGGATATGGGCACCGTCGGTATCCGCATCGGTCATGATAATGATCTTGTCATAGTTGGCGTCTTCAATGGAGAAGTCTGCTCCAACACCCGCACCAATGGTATAAATCATGGTATTGATTTCTTCATTTTTGAGAATATCCGCCATCTTGGCCTTGGCTGTATTGATAACCTTACCACGAAGGGGCAAGATTGCCTGGAACTTGCGGTCACGACCTTGTTTGGCAGAACCTCCGGCAGAGTCCCCCTCGACTAGATAGAGTTCATTCTTAGCAGGATTCTTGGACTGGGCTGGGGTCAATTTCCCAGATAATAAGCCCTTGTCTTTTTTATTTTTCTTCCCATTTCGGCTCTCATCACGCGCCTTACGTGCCGCTTCACGAGCATCACGGGCCTTAATAGCCTTGCGGATGAGGTTAGAAGCCAATTCCCCATTTTCCATAAGGAAAAAGGTCAACTTATCCGCCACAATGCCATCCACAACGGGACGAGCAAGAGGGCTTCCTAGCTTGTCCTTGGTCTGACCCTCAAACTGCAAATGTTCTTCAGGGACTAGAATAGAGAGGACAGCCGCTAGCCCCTCACGATAGTCTGAACCTTCAAGGTTTTTATCTTTTTCCTTGAGAAGACCTGTCTTACGCGCGTAGTCATTCATAACCTTAGTAATGGCAGACTTGAGTCCTGTCTCGTGTGTTCCACCGTCCTTGGTGCGAACGTTATTGACAAAGGACAAAATATTATCTGAAAATCCATCATTGTACTGCAGTGCTACTTCCACTTGAAAACCATTGTCTTCCCCTTCAAAATAAAGGACTGGTGTCAAGGTTTCCTTGTCTTCGTTCAGATAAGAAACAAAGTCTTGTACCCCATTTTCATAGTGGAATTCAATCGCTTCGTCTGTGCGTTTATCCGTTAGAGACAAGGTCACATTTTTTAAAAGAAAGGCTGACTCATTGAGGCGTTCTGAGATGGTATTGTACTTGAAATCTGTCGTAGAGAAGATCGTCGCATCAGGCATAAACGTAACCTTGGTACCTGTTTTAGACTTGGGCGCTGTACCGATTTTCTTCAAAGTCGTAACAGGTTTGCCACCATTTTCAAAACGTTGCTTGTAGATTGCACCGTCACGAGTGATTTCAACTTCTAGCCAGCTAGAAAGGGCGTTAACTACGGAAGAACCCACCCCGTGCAGACCACCTGATGTCTTATAACCACCTTGACCAAATTTTCCTCCTGCGTGGAGAATGGTAAAGATAACCTCAACAGTTGGAATTCCCATCGCGTGCATACCAGTTGGCATCCCACGTCCGTGGTCTTGCACAGTCAAACTCCCATCTTTATTGATGGTCACATCAATACGGTCACCAAATCCAGACAAGGCCTCATCGACAGCATTATCGACGATTTCCCAGACGAGGTGATGAAGACCTGCACCATCGGTCGATCCGATATACATCCCTGGACGTTTACGGACCGCATCCAACCCTTCTAGCACCTGAATGGCATCATCATTATAATTGTTAATATTGATTTCCTTTTTTGACACAAGGAACCTCCTATTCGTTCATCTTTACTATTCTACAGGTTTTCCAAGGATTTTGCAAAATTTTTCTTTCTCCGGTGTGACAATTTCAGAAGAGATTCTCTGCCTTTCTTTTCCATTTCATGATATAATAGGAGTATGATTACAATAGTTTTATTAATCCTAGCCTATCTGCTGGGTTCGATTCCGTCTGGTCTCTGGATTGGACAAGTATTCTTTCAAATCAATCTGCGAGAGCATGGTTCTGGTAACACTGGAACGACCAATACCTTCCGTATTTTAGGTAAGAAAGCGGGTATGGCAACCTTTGTCATTGACTTTTTCAAAGGAACCCTAGCAACGCTTCTTCCGATTATGTTTCATCTGCAAGGCGTTTCTCCTCTCATCTTTGGACTTTTGGCTGTTATTGGCCATACCTTTCCAATCTTTGCAGGATTTAAGGGTGGCAAGGCTGTCGCAACTAGCGCTGGAGTGATTTTCGGATTTGCACCTGTCTTCTGTCTCTACCTTGCAGTTGTTTTCTTTGGAACCCTCTATCTTGGTAGTATGATTTCACTATCTAGCGTCACAGCATCTATCGCAGCTGTTATCGGTGTTCTACTCTTTCCACTTTTTGGTTTTATCCTGAGTAACTATGACCCTCTCTTCATCGCTATTATCCTAGCTCTTGCTAGCTTGATTATCATTCGGCATAAGGATAATATCACACGTATCCAGAATAAGACTGAAAATCTTGTTCCTTGGGGATTAAACTTAACCCATCAAAATTCTAAAAAATAAACGCCAGTTTGAACAGAACTGACGTTTTTTGGCTCTATAATATTTGTAGTGGGTAAATCCCCTATGGATCTTATGGAGCCTTTTTTGTGTAGAAAAAAAGTCCCA
>NZ_JASOOK010000034.1:0-17631 GCF_030217725.1 Streptococcus sp. UMB1203
AGGACGAAATTTGTCCTTTCTCGGTTTTAGCTTTTATTCAACCCACTACAGTTGACAAAGAGCCGCTTTTTTTAGTTTCCAAACAAATTATAAAAAATCAGATTTATGAAAAAAGAAAGCTCATTTCTAAGCTTTCTTTGCAGTCATTTTTTCTGCTTCTTGTGCTAAAAATAGTTCCAAGATTTTCTTTGTTAACGTAATCGCCGCTGATAAGGCCAGGGAAACAATTAAATAATTAGCTACTAAGCCATGATCCCCAACCAATGGTGGTTTTGTCAAGAATCCGTAATCTCCACCTGTTACTAAATTGACCACAAAAATCAAGGCATTTAGTGCAAAGGTCATGAGAAAAATTCCCTTCACATCCAGCAATCGCGCGTTATACTGTCTCAAGAGATAAACCAGTGAGTTCCCCAAGAGAGCTAAGTGCCCAAAGATAAAGGATAAAATCGCAATATGCGGGAATGGATAAGGATCTGGCACTGGATAAACAAAGGCTGCTAATGTCCCAAATGTTCCTAGTAATGCAAAATACTGCCGAGATTTGGACTGACCAGGAAGCAAAAGCACCACAAACATAGCCATACGGCAATGGTAAAAGGGTAAGCTTTCTGACAATGGCATATGATTAACCCCGTACCATCCATAAATAAGGATTAACTGAACTGCCTGCAAGATTTGGAAAAATCGTTGATAAGCCTTCTTTTCACGATAACGATAGGCTGTATAAAAGGTCAAAGCCAAGAGTGTAAATATACTAACATACCAAAAAAGGTCAAATTTGGGTGGCTCTGTTGCTTGGGTCGTAAAGAAAATATCCCATAAATTCATCTAGTCTTCCTCATGATTCAAAATTTTCCTGCATTTTATTATACCATGCTATTTGTCAAAAATGAATTTAGAAATACGTAAATGTTTGACAAAATCACTTTGCTTCATTTTCTAAACTTTCTAACAACTTGGCTAGATTCATAGAGTTAGAGCCTTTGAGTAGGATTTGGTCATGGGCTCCAAGTCTCTCTTTGACTTGCTTGACTAGGTCTTCAAATTGGTCTTGTTCTTCTGTTTTCTTAAAGTAGTAAACGTGGCCGATTGGGAATATTTGACTGGCCAATTGGGCTAATTCGGCAATGTCTTCTCCATAGAAAATAAGGGTATCAAGCACATCTGGAGAAAGGCTCAAAATGATCTGATTATGAAGTTGAATAGACTGGTCACCAAGTTCCTTCATATCCGCCAACACTACAATTTTCTTGCCACCTTCATTGGCTGGAATGGCAGAGAAAGTCTCTAAAATCAGCTTCATAGCAGTTGGATTAGCATTGTAAACATCTGATAAGATATCTGCTCCATTGACTGCTTTCTTCCACTCGGTACGGTTACGCGTTAATTCAAGATGTTGGAAGGCCTGACGAATTTGCTCCTCTGAAACTCCTTCTTGTAGGGCAACATAAGATGCAATCATAGCATTGGTGGCATTGTACTTACCAGTCACTGGCAAATCAAGAGCTTGTTCCAAGAAATTAGTCTTAAAAGTCAGACTTTCCTTGCGCTCAACTAAGTCTGTAATTTCCAACTCTGCTCCTGAGCCAAAACGAACTACTTTTTTATCAGTTGGCAAGTAGTCCTCTACAATCGGATCTGCTGGTGCCAAAAGCAAGGAACCAGACGACATGCCATCAACAATTTGCATTTTTCCTTTAGCAATCTCAGAACGGTCTTTGAAAAAGGCCAAATGGGCTTCGCCAACCAAGGTCACGATGGCTGTTTTTGGACGAGCCAATTCTGACAAGAGATGAATATCGCCCAAGTGATCCTGCCCCATCTCCAAGACCAACTTTTCTGTTCCTTCAGGCATGTGGAGAACTGTGTAGGGAAGGCCAATCTCGTTATTGTAGTTGCCTTGTGTTTTGTATGTTTTATAGGTTGTTGATAGCAAGTGCGCTAACATATCTTTGGTCGTTGTCTTGCCATTTGAACCTGTAACAGCAAAGACATCAACAGCCGTTTTTTCAAGATAGTAGGCTGCTAGGGTTTGAAAGGCAGTCAATACGTCATCTACTAAAATGTAGGGATGGTTTGCAATTTCTTTCTCAGACAGGGTTACAGCAGCGCCATTTTCAAAGGCTGTTTCGATAAAGTCATGACCATCACGCGCCCCTTTGAGGGGCACAAATAAATCCCCTGCCGCAACTAAGCGACTATCAAACTCGGCCTTTTCTAACTTGGTATCCTCAAAAATGCTGATATCATTTTTAGATCCGACAACTTGAGCCACTTCATGGATTGTTAATTTCATTTCTACTCCTTTAAAAAGGGTTGAAGTCCGAGAACTCTAATCACTCTGCAGTGATGGTTCTGGCTTCTACCCTCTCTTTCATTTTATAGCAAATGCGCTTCGCGCTTGTCAAAACTTTCCTTAGCAAGGTCAACCAAACGCTCGATTAGTTCTGGGTAGCTGATTCCCATATTATCCCAAAGTAGTGGATACATTGACCACTGGGTGAAACCTGGCATGGTATTGAGCTCATTTAGGAAAATCTCTCCCTTGTCTGTATAGAAGAAATCGCAACGAGATAGACCTAAACCACCAATGGCACGGAAGGCTGTTTCTGCATTTTGACGCATGACAGCTACCACATCATCACTGATTTTAGCTGGAATATCCATAGTAATCTTATTATCAATATACTTGGCATCGTAGTCATAGAAGGCAACATCCTTGACTACTTCTCCTGGAAGGGTGCTTTTAACATCGTAGTTACCCAGTAGCCCAACCTCGATTTCACGGGCATTCACTCCTTGTTCTACCAAGACACGGCTATCATATTGGAAGGCAAGTTTCAAGGCTTGACGGAGTTCTTCTTGATTTTCAGACTTAGAAATACCAACACTTGAACCCATGTTTGATGGTTTTGTGAAGACTGGATAAGTCAATTTTTCTTCAACTTCGACAATTTTAGAAGTTACATCATCACCTTCGACAATGGCCACATAAGGAACTTGGGCAATACCAACAGATTCTAACACACGCTTGGTCGTGATTTTGTCCATGGCAAGACTTGATGACAAGATGTTGCAACCAACATAAGGCATTTTCAAAACTTCGAGGAAGCCTTGAACAGAGCCATCTTCTCCCATCGGACCATGAAGGACTGGAAAGACCACTGCTCCTTCTTCGTAGATAACACTTGGTGCAACTTTCTTATCCCAATCAATGGTTTCATTGGTCATAAGACGATCCTCTTGACCTGGAGTCTGGCTAAATTCTTGCGTTTTAATAAAGTCACCTGACTGGCTGATGAAGAAAGTCTTGACCGTGAAACGGTCGTAGTTGACCGCACGCATGACACTCTCAGCTGAAAGAACAGAGACTTCACGCTCTGCACTACGTCCACCGTATAAAAGAATAATCGTTTGTTTCATATTATTTGTTCCAATTCTAATAGAATACTCGTTCTTTAGTATATCATATTTGCTTCTTTTTTGAAACTTGAACCTGATACTGGTCTTCAATAAATCTAAAAAGAGACCGATAAAACAACTGTCGGTCTCCATGATTTTTGTATAAATGAATTGAGTGTGTTAATTTGTCTACACTTACAACTCTGTTCGATTTTCAATGGCTCGTAAGAGCGTCACTTCATCCGCGTACTCAATGTCCGCTCCGACAGCGAGACCTCGTGCTAGACGCGTAACCTTGATACCAGCTGGCTTGAGCAAACGTGAAAGATACATGGATGTCGCTTCACCATCTGCTGTAGCATTTGTTGCTACGATTACCTCTGAAACTTCACTATCCATCAGACGAGTCATAAGACTCTTGAGATTGATATCATCTGGACTGATACCATTCATGGGAGAAATGAGACCATGTAAGACATGATAGAGTCCATGGTATTCTTGGATATTCTCCATTGCTGCCACATCGCGACTATCTTCGAGAACTAAAATCGTTGTCTGGTCCCGAGTCGGATCGGTACAGATAGAGCAAGGATCGTCATCAGTCAGGCGACCGCAGATGGAACAGTAGGTCAGCTCTCTCTTAGCAGAAAGGAGATTTTTAGCAAATTCATTGACATCGTCATCAGACATTCCAATAGTATAGAAGGCCAGACGGGTAGCCGTCTTAATCCCGATACCCGGTAACTTCGAATAACTGTCAATTAGCTTAGCAATAGGTGTTGGATAAAGCATATGTTCCTTTCTAATTCATTGGATGATGTTGGTTATAGAGGTTGATAATATCGCGCGCAATGGAAGGTCCGACACCATTTGTAAGGTTGGTGTTATGAGGGAAGACAACAGCTACAGCGATTTGAGGATTATCTGATGGTGCATAGGCCACAGCATTAGTATTGTTAGCTTTTTGACCACCCTCAACATAACTTTCGGCAGTACCTGTTTTTCCACTAATGGATACCGCTGCGCCATTTGAAAAGGCACGACCGGTTGTCAAAGCACTTCCACCATGTGAAACTTGATAAAATCCTTGTTGAAGAATGGAAACATCAGACTCAGAAATATTAATTTTATTCATTTCCTTGGTTTCAACAGATTGGATTAAGTTCCCTAAACCACCTTGTTCATTATTTCCATAAATCCCCTCAACAATGTGGGGCGCAATCCGAACACCGTTGTTGGCAATTGTGCCAACGTACTGGGCCAATTGCATTGGGGTGTAGTTATCAAACTGACCAAAGGCATTGGTAATGTAATTAGCAAAATTATACTCTTTTGGAATAAAACCAGTTGACTCATCTGGAAGGTCAATGCCTGTTGAGGCTCCAAGACCATATTCAGCAAATGTCGCACGCAATTTCCCCATGGCGGATTCCAAATTGCTAGTTCCAACAAACATATTGGGTTGATAGGTCTGACCCATAATGCCCAAGGCCGTTTGAACCATATAGGTATTAGAAGAATACTCCAAAGCTTCCACAGCTGTAATCGGGAATGAACCGTAAGCCTGAGTATACCAAGAATTAATTGGAGATGAGCCTTGGAAGACAATCGGTTGGTCTGTCAAGGTCTGGTTCCCTGACAAGACTCCATTTTCCCAGCCAGAGCTGATGGTCGCAGCCTTGACAACCGAACCTGGGACAAAGACATTGGTTACTGTTCCCAAGGAGTCAGGTGTTAAATCTCCCGTTTTCAAGTCATGTTTTAGCCCTGACATAGACAAAACTGCACCTGTTTTTGGGTTCAAAGCAACTGCATAAACACCTTCAGAATATCTGGCTCCTCCATTTCCTAACTCGGAATTGAAGTAACTCTTAAGAAGATTGTCCACGCTATCTTGGAAGGCCAAATCAATGGTCAGTTTAATATTGTTTCCTTTGGTACCGTCTTCGATATTTTCGACACTTTCCATATTGCCATACTTGTCTAGATGAATTTCTTTCACCGAGCGTTTTCCTTGCAAGGTTTCTTCATATTGTTTTTCTAGATAAGAGGTTCCAACACGGTCATTTAAAGAATAACCCTTTTTAAGATAGGAATCTGCTTCTTCAGCTGGGAGACCAGCTTTTTCACTGGAAACACTTCCTACTATAGAAGAAAGTGAAGTCTCTAGAACTTTTCGATCCCACGAAGTTGAGATACTGATACCAGGTAAATTCTTAGAAGCCGAAGCTATCAAGGCAATCTGTGTATCTGTCAAGGAATCTGTTGCAATGGTCCCTGTCGCAAAATTTTCAACTGCATTAAGTTGGCTAAAGAGGTAAATTTCTTTCTTTTCATCCTCTGTATAGTTTAGTTGACTCGTTTGGACACTATCGACCGCATTGTTATACAGTTCTGATTCGGATAGACGATTGCCATCTGAATCCAACCGTTTCTCGCTTGGGAGAGCCTCCACTGTTTTCTTATAGACATCTTGATCTGCTAGGTAATAGTCTGCTAACTGTCGGTCAGTCAATGTTGGAGAAGAAACTCCCACATAGGCTAGCAACTTCTTGGCTGTTTCTTTCAAATCGGCAGCCGTCATTTTGTTGTTTCGAGTAAAGGAAACAACTTGTTTCACAGTATTTTCAACCAAGGGCTTGCCGCTGGCATCATAAATTTCTCCTCGAGCTGAACTAGTGGTCACCTTTGTTTTACTAGCCGATGCTAGTTTTGTCTCATAAAAATCCTTGTTCAAAACCTGCATATAAAGCAGGCGACCAATAATGGCCATAAAGAGCAAAATGACAATTGAAAACAATAAATTAAGCCGAATCGGAATCGAATGGCTATCAAATTTTCTCATACAAATCAGTCTCATTTCTATTTTAAGTCTTACTCTTCATTGTACCACAATTTGAGAAGAAAATTATGGAAAATAAGAGAGCTTTTCCTTTTTTACAGGAAAATACGATTTTATTTATCCATCCCTATATTATATGATATAATAAATGTAAAAGTTCGATGACCTAGTCTTTTTCCAATATGACTCATTTAAAGGAGCCTTCCCTATGGACAAACCAGATATAGCAACCATCATTGATTCCCACTTCGAAGAAATGACAGACCTAGAGCAAGAAATTGCGCATTATTTTTTACAAACAGAAACCATTGCAGATGATTTATCTTCTCAGCAGGTTACTCAAAAATTACATATCTCTCAAGCTGCTCTGACCCGCTTTGCTAAAAAGTGTGGTTTTACAGGTTATCGAGAATTTATTTTCCAATATCAACACCAAGCAGAGAAACAAGACACCCATTCTCACAAACACAGTCCACTTACAAAACGAGTCCTCAGAAGTTATAGCAACATGCGGGAGCAAACACAGGACTTGATTGACGAAGTCCAACTAGAAAGAATTGCCCAGTTAATCGAAGATGCTGAGCGTGTCTACTTCTTCGGAACAGGGAGTTCTGGCCTCGTAGCTCGTGAAATGAAATTACGCTTCATGCGTCTAGGTGTGGTCTGCGAGGCCTTGACTGACCAAGATGGTTTTGCTTGGACAACCAGTATTATGGATGAGAATTGTCTCGTACTCGGTTTCTCTCTTTCTGGCACAACACCTTCTATTTTAGATAGTCTATTAGACGCTAAGGAGATGGGGGCAAAGACTGTACTTTTTACAAGTGTTCCCAATAAAGATAGTCAGGCCTATACGGAGACTGTTCTTGTAGCCACCCACAGCCAGTCTTCTTACATCCAACGTATATCCGCTCAACTTCCTATGCTCTTCTTTATCGATTTGATTTATGCCTACTTTTTGGAAATCAATCGTGAAAGCAAGGAGAAAATCTTTAATAGCTATTGGGAAAATAAAAAACTCAATGGCTATCGTAGACAAAAACGTATAAGAAAATCCTAGTTTGGTTGAACCAAACTAGGATTGTTTTGTTTTAAAGTGATAATAAGCACCCAACATACCTGCTGTATTCTGATGATGAGCAAATTCTAATCGTGTTTTTTCAGCTAGGCTTGGTACCAAAGCATCTTTTAAAGCTTTTCGAATTTTAGGTTTGAGGATTGCCTCTTGCCCCATGATACCGCCACCGAGAATGACCACTTCTGGATTGGCCACATAGCAAATATTTGCCAGACCTTTTCCTAGATAGTCTACCATACGGTCAATACCAGCCATGCAGATTTTGTTTCCTTCGGTAGCTTCCTTAAAGATACGTCGGCCATTCCACTGTTCAACTGAATCACCATGACCTGCCGCTACATACTCTACTAAGGCTGTTGTAGAGGCCAAGTCTTGGAAAGCTCCATCCTGCATATGCATATAACCGACTTCACAGGCTGAATTGCTAAATCCATGGAAGACTTTCCCATCCATAATCAAGCAACCTCCGATACCTGTTCCAATGGTCAAGCAAAGGGTGACACTCGCTCCCTTGCCTGAACCAGATACTGCCTCAGCAAGACCAGCACAGTTGACATCATTTTCAATCTCACAAGGAATATTAAAGCTAGTCTCGATTTCCTTTTTGAACTGGGTTCCTGCATAGTTAGGGATTTGAGGGCCAGCATAGAATATTTCACCCTTGTCAGGATCCACCATTCCTGCAGAAGAAATGGCAACACCTGCTACTGGGCCTTTTTCTAAATAGTTAGCTACGATATCTTTGGTCTTTTGTAAGATATGAGGTCCACCTTTATGCGCCTCTGTTGGCATTTCATGCGATTCAACAAGTTGTCCTTCTTGGTCAATCAAACCATATTTGATATTTGTTCCACCGATATCAATTGCAACGTAGTGTGTCATAAATACCTCCTTATGGATTAGAGGAAGCGCTCCTTGGTTTCACGAATCAAGGCTGCAGCTGCTTCTACAACTGGACGATCGTCTTCAGTCACTGGTGTCAATGGTGAACGAACAGAACCAATATTCAAACCTTCATTGATCTTCAAGACTTCTTTAATGACACCATACATATTTCCATGTGCAGCAGTGAGTTTACCAATGATAGCGTTGATAGCATACTGTAATTCACGCGCTGTTTCCAAGTCTTTATCCGCAATCAATTGATTAAGTTTCAAGAAGAGTTCTGGCATAGCACCATAAGTACCACCGATACCAGCTTTAGCTCCCATGAGACGACCACCTAAGAACTGCTCATCTGGACCATTAAAGACGATGTGGTCTTCCCCACCAAGGCTGACAAAGGTTTGGATATCTTGAACTGGCATAGAAGAATTCTTAACACCGATAACACGTGGATTCTTCAACATTTCAGTATAAAGACTTGGAGTCAAAGCAACACCTGCCAATTGAGGAATGTTGTAGATCACGTAGTCTGTGTTTGGTGCTGCAGAACTAATATCGTTCCAATATTTAGCAACTGAATATTCTGGCAAGCGGAAGTAAATTGGTGGAATCGTTGCAATGGCATCTACTCCCAAGCTTTCTGCATGGCGAGCCAGTTCCATACTGTCTTTGGTATTGTTGCAAGCAACATGAGCAATAATAGTTAATTTACCTTTGGCAACTGCCATGACTTCTTCCAAAATCAACTTGCGGTCTTCAACGCTTTGGTAGATACATTCACCAGAGGAACCATTGACATAAAGACCTTGAACACCTTTATCAATGAAGTATTGAACCAAGGCACGTGTACGTTCTGGGCTTACTTCTCCTTGATCATCATAACATGCGTAGAAGGCTGGGATGACACCTTCGTATTTTTTTAAATCTGACATAGATTTTCTCCTAACTTATTTCCGAAATGAGGGGAGAAAATAAATTTTTCATCCCCTTTACATTATGTTTATTTTACAATTTCTGACAATTTTACTTTGCGATCTTCAAACATAGACTGGGTACAAGCATCTGCAGTAGCAATTGCTTCTAGAGCAGCTTCACCTGTCAATAGTTTTGCAAATTCTTCTGATACTGGAGCTCCTTGCATAATCTCATGCAGATATCGCATTTCTTTGTCAATGACAGATGATAGCCATAACGGAGTACGTTTACCTGGTTTACCATAAGCAATTGCTCCGTCCATCTCTGTACTATGATAGATGCGAGTACGATCATCATCTTCTTCTTGTGATTCATGAATCAAGAAATAGCTTTCTTGTCCATCTAGCTTAAGAGTTCCTTTACAGTTGAATAAGTCTAAGCGGATAGCACCTTTCGTTCCTTGAATCAAAACATAATGTTCACCCCAACGATAAGCTGAACCCCATTCTAACAAGGCAAAACGTTTATTAGAAAATTCCATATTGACAAAAATCATATCATCTTCATCACCGAAATTTTCACCTTCATGGGCTACATTTCCACCTGTCATGGTTACAGTTTCTGGCATACCACCCATAAGGAATTGCACGCAATCCAATTCATGAATATGGTGATACAAGTGACCACCTGATTTTTCACGAATTTTTTTCCATGATACTGACGGTTGTTGTTCTTCCCAACCATTACGAGCTGTGTGACAATATAGAACGTCTCCGATGACTCCTTGATTAATTAGTTCTTTTGCATGATGGACACCATTAAAGAAGTTCATAATATGTCCTGCCATAAAGGTTACATTATTTTCTTTACATGCATCTACCATCTCGCGACAATCTTGATAAGAAAGCGCAATTGGTTTTTCACAGAAAACATTTTTACCATGTTGTGCAGCCTTAATAACCGGTTCCTTATGAAGATTATTTGGAGTTGCGACGATAACACAATCTACCTCATCGCTAGAAACCAACTCATCTAGGGAGCTTGCTACTTTTGCTCCCAATTCTTCTGCAATTGCCTCTGCATTATCTGGATCATAGAGAAGAGTAATCTCTGCTCCATCATTCTTTTGCATATAACGAGCTAACTCAGCCCCAAAATATCCTGTTCCAACAACACCGTATTTAACCATGTTTTTTCTCCTTTATTAAATAAACTTTCTAATTTTAACTTATTTCACAGATCCTTCTGATAATCCACTTGCAATCTTATTTTGGATGATAGAGAAGAAAATGATTGATGGAAGAACTACAATAACAGATGCCGCCATCATATCTCCCCAGTCTAAGATTTCTGAACCATTAAGCGAACGAAGGGCTACTGCTACTGTCATCTTTCCTGTATTGTTAATCAAAATCAAAGCATACAGGAATTCATTCCAAGCATTGATAAATGTATAAATAGCTGTTGCTACAATACCTGGTGCTACAATCGGTAGCACAACTTTATAAAATGTAACAAATTTATTTGCACCATCAATTCGAGCTGCTTCTTCAATTCCAATTGGAACTGTTTGGAAAAATCCAACTAAGAGCCAAACTGCATATGGAACACTAAAAGATAGATAAACCATCATCAAGCCAAATAAACTATTTGTTAACCCAACTTTAGCAATGGCAATTGAATATGGAATTGCTAACAAAATTGGTGGGAAAATGTAGGTAATGACGAGTAGTCTCGACATGATTGCGCCCAATTTAGGGAAGAATCGAACAATACCATAGGCTGCCATAGCAGAAATAATAATTGCAATAACGGTTGTAGCTAAGGCAATAATCAAACTGTTTCGAATGTTATCGATAAAGTGCAAATCGTTGATAACATGAGTGAAATAATCTAATGTAAATTGTTCAGGCCAAAATCGTGTTGGATACTGAGTTAATTCCCCTTTCCCCTTTACAGACGATATGATAATCCATACTAATGGGAAAATTGCAACGATAGTCGCACCAATCAAGAGTGCATGTGAGAGAATATCTAAATAAATACTGGATTTCTTCTTCATTATTTTCTACCCTCCTTTTCCCACTTACTGATGATAGCAAAGTAGATAAAGCAAATCGCCACCAAGAAGATAAAGAGCAATACTGTGACTGCTGAAGCACGACCCAACAATTTAGTTCCCCAACCTAGGTTGTAAGCAAAAATTGGAAGCGTTGTTGTAGCATTGGCTGGTCCACCACCAGTAATTAGGTAGATAATGTCAAAGTTATTAAAGATCCATACAGTTCTCAAAACAACTAGAAGCCCTACAACCACTTTAATATGTGGAAAGACGATAAACTTGAACACCTGCCAACTTGAAGCGCCATCTATCTTAGCAGCCTCAAATTGTTCTTCTGGTACTGTTTGCAAAGCTGAAAGTACATTAACCATGATCATCGGTGCTCCAAACCAAATGTTGATAAACACCAAACATAGGAATGCCCATGTACTATCTGTCAAAAATGCAGGTGTATGATCCATTAAACCTAATTTTACGATTAGGTTAGGTAAGTAGCCATAAACCCCGTTTAGAATCCACTGCCAAGAAAAGGCAATAACGATTGTAGGAAATGCCCAAGGAACAATCAATAAGGTCCTATATAATTTCTTGAAGTGACGTACTCTGTGAAGAGCTAAAGCCAATACAAACCCTACTAAAACTTGACCAACTAATGAGAAAACGGTCCACTTAATTGAATTAAAGAACGCATTAAAGAAGTTGGGATCTGATAGCACAGCTTTGTAGTTAGCTAAACCAACAAATTTATAATTTGGCATAATTAAATGCTTATTGGTAAAGCTATAAAAAATACTCGAGAAAAACGGATAAACAAAGAGTAATCCTACGATAATCATAGCTGGCAAAACAAATATCCAGCGAGTTAAATTACGTTCTTTAACCATTCTCCTTCTCCCTTCTTTTACAAGATTGGGCTAGGGCTTTTCAGCTCACTAGCCCACCTATTTTCTAGTCTTTTATATCTACTGAACAGCCTCAAATAAATCGTTTAATTGTTTTTCTGCTTCTTTTGCTGCTTTCATAGGATCTGTTCCATTTGAAATGATATCTTGGAACATTTGTTCAATAATGTGTTGGTTAGTCAACATACCAGCTTGTACACTTGGTCCATTTTCATAACCAATAGCAGTACCTTTTTTAACAGCTTCAGTAATCACTTCTTCAGCATGTTTAAATTTCTTACGAGTTTCATTTTCTTTATAGGCTGCAGAATCGCTAATCCCCTTAATAGTTGGCAACATACCTACTGGAGTTGAATCAAGGAATTTAACGTAGTCTTCTTCATTATAAAGTGATTCTAAGAATGCTTTAGCAACTTCTGGATGTTTTGAATTTTTCCAAACAACCATTGGAATGTTTGAGGTTTCAATTCCTTGGTCTTTATCAGATTCTTTGATTTTTGGAATAGGATAGGCATCAATCGAATCAATCAATTGAGGACTGTTGGCATTAATTCCTCCAATATGGAAGCCAGAGTTAAAGTCAAATGCTGTTTTCCCTTGATAGAACAAGGTAGCTTGTTGAAGGACATTAAAGTTCAAAGAATCTTGAGGTGAGATTTCTTTATACATTTTAACCCAGTATTTAATACCATCTTGAGCAAGTTGGCTTGTCAAATCTGCTTTAAGATCTTTTGTCAAGAGACTTCCACCACCACTTCGAACATAGAAGTTCAAGAAACGTGTTGCCATTAAGTCGTTTGTCCCAAATGGAACAGACAAGCCATAAACTCCAGCTTCTTTCAATTTTTTAGAAGCATCATAGAGTTGATCCCAAGTTTTAGGAACCTCAATATTATGTTCTTTTAACAAATCTGTTCTAACCCACATGACTTGTGCATGGGAATAAAGAGGAACAGAGTAGTAATCATTTCCGATTTTTGCTTCATTTAAGGCAGTTTCGTTAAATTTATCCTGTCCAATACGCTTGATAGAATCGTTTAGCGGAACCAAAGCATCTGAGTTTACCATTTCCATTACTTGGTTAGGAAGGGCTGTACTGATATCTGGCACATTCCCATTTGCTAAACCTGTAGTCCATTTAGTATAGAAGTCATTCCAAGAAAATGTTTCAATCTTGATTTTCGTTTTTGGATGTTTTTGCATGAAAGCATCTGCTGATTTTTGAATACTTTCTAAACGTGGCCCTTGAGTAAAGGAGTGCCACATTGTAATCTCACCAGATAATTCTGTCGGTGGTTCAGTGTCAGCTGTAGTTTCTTTCTTTCCTGAACAAGCTACCAAGGCAACAGCTGCTAGCGCAACTCCAGCTAAACATAAAAACTTTCTCATTTTTTTCATTGTTCTTCCCTTTCTACATTAAGAAATAGCAACTTTAAAGACAACTTTTTTAACAGGTTCATCATTTATACGAACCTTGGGTTGATGTAAATCTTCTGGAAAAGTGATAAGGCATTCACCAGCTCTCAAATGAACTAACTGTTCCACTTCTCCTGTGTATAATTCAATATCTTTTTCTTCATCATATTTTTGGGTAACGCTTACATTTTCTGGCGACGTAACAGCCATGGCTTCTTCGTTTTCCAAAACTAAATGAATATCCAAATATTTTTGGTGAGTTTCAAAGAAGGCTCCTGCTTGACCGTCTGCTAGATAAGTAAAGCAATTACCAAATAATCGATCACCATCGATATCAATCGGACCTTCTGTTAAATTTTCTAGTCCTGTTTTTTCTAGAAAATCTATTAATGCTGCAAAATGTGGATTTACTTTCACATAAGTTCCTAAACGACTGATTTTAGTAATAATCATACTCAATCCCCCTTTCTTTATTTTTTATTTAAGACCAGCAACGAAGCGTTCTGTAATCTCTTTTGGTCTAGTAATAGCGCCACCTACAACAATGCCTCGCACTCCATATCCAAGGATTTGTTTGGCTTGTTCTGGTGTATGAATTTTCCCTTCTGCAATGACATCTACGCCAGCATCACAAAGTTTTTTGATCAATTCAAAATCGGGACCATCTACTTTTGGACTGTAAGATGTGTATCCTGATAAGGTTGTTCCGACAAAGTCAATTCCTGCTTCAACAGCTGCCAATCCTTCATCGAAAGTACTTGTATCAGCCATCAAGAGCTGGTTAGGATATTTCTCCTTAACCTGACGAATGAACTCTTGAATCTCCAAACCATCATAGCGTTCACGCTTGGTACAATCCAGAGCAATTACCTCGATGTCCAGTTCTGCCAATTCATCAACTTCTTTCATAGTAGCTGTGATGAAGGGTTCTTGTGGTGGATAATCTCGTTTGATTATCCCAATGATTGGAAGGTTGGTAACCTCCTTGATTTCCTTGATATCACGAACACTGTTTGCTCGGATACCGACTGCTCCACCTTGCTCAGCCGCTTTGACCAGCAAGGGAATGACTCCTCCCGCTTCTGTGTAAAGCGGTTCGTGAGGAAGGGCCTGACAAGAAACGATGATTCCATCTTTAATTTGTGCAATCAAGGCTTCTTTAGTAATCCGTGGCATCCTCTTTCCTCCTTTTCCTTGTTCTTATGAGGTCATTATATATCATTTGTTAAGCGCTTTCAATACTTTGTGATAGAATAGATTTCAGTTTCAAAAGTATTTTATAGAACAGCTGTTTCTGAAAGTAGTTTCAGAGAATCATCTATTTTAAATCATTCTTATTAAACTACAAAAAAGAGAGCTACTGGTCTCTCTCATTTATCACTTCATATATTTAAAAGAAATCTCACTACCACAAAGCCAGTTATAAACCTGGTCATTGACAAAAACATTCATGGCTTCGTGGGCATACTCAGGCATAATACGATAGGCCTTATCGCAGGTCAGGCGGTTGTAAATCGCAAACTGGGTAATAGGATAGCAAACATCATCGTCCAAGCCCGTAATCATCTTAACCTCACCCTTGATACGATGTGCGAGATTTTTCACATCGATATAGGCAAGGGTCGCCATGATTTCCTCCTCAGTTTCGTGGAAGGGGTCGTGAAACTTGAAATAACGGAACAGTTCGTCGTAAGCCTCGCTAGTATTACCAATCTCAAGCACTCGTCTGAAGTCTGACAAGAAAGGATAGATGGCAACAGTTTTCTGAATCCGAGGATTGAGCGCTGCCGCAACCAAGGCTAGAGCCCCTCCTTGTGAAGCACCATAGCTAGAAAGACGCTTCTCATCCACCTGAGGCAGACTAGCAACAATTTCGACCAACTGGTAAATATCCAGATAAACATCCTTATAAAAGAGGTGATTCCGACCTTCCACAGCCCCACGGATAATATGTCCCTTAACCGTATTTCCTAAAGGAGAACGCAAACCGTCCTGTGAATAACCTGACTGTCCCCGCACATCCATGGAAACAACACCGTAACCAGCCACGGTATAGGCCAGCATATCGACCCAATCCCAGCCACGTCCCATATAGCCATGGAAATGGAAGATTATCGGAACCTTCTCCTCACTCTTTGGAAGAACAACTCGTGCATATACCTTGGCTTCATTGGTTCCTTCAAATGTTAATTCATAGCACTTGACTTGAGGAATGTGAAAATCTCTTTCCTCCAACTGATAAGCTGGAAGTGTTGAAACTTTTTTTACTTCCCCATCCCAGAAAGCATCAAAGTCCTCTGGAACCTCATCCCTTCCTCTATAAGTCTTGATTTCTTCTAACAAAGCTGGATTTTTCATAACATGCTCCTTTTGTTTTGTAATCGCTACCACCACTGTAGCATATCTAAGTAATCAATGCAAGAAGGAAGGGTAATACTCTTCGAAAATCTCTTCAAACCACGTCAGCTTCGCCTTGCCGTATATATATGTTACTGACTTCGTCAGTTCTATCTGCAACCTCAAAACAGTGTTTTGAGCAACCTGCGGCTAGTTTCCTAGTTTGCTCTTTGATTTTCATTGGGTCACTTCTAAAACTGACTTCCAATTTTGGGAGAGAGAGGGAAGTTACTTTGAGAAGTTACGCTTTTTTACGAATAAATAGATAGAAGCATTAAATCTAGTCAACCTAGAGGTAAAAATGTGCTATAATGAAAGGAGAGAAAGAATGATTCTCAGACATCCGGGCATTAGCCCGACCAATGATTTAGTGGCTAAGAAGATTTTTAGCAACCCAGAAATCACTTGTCAATTTATTCGCGATATGCTGGACTTACCAGCCAAAAATGTGACCATTTTGGAGGGAAGCAATATTCACGTCTTGCCTTCCCTGCCTTACTCAGCGCAGGATTTTTACACTAGTATAGACGTCTTGGCAGAGTTGGACAATGGCACCCAAGTGATCATTGAGATTCAGGTGCATCATCAGAATTTTTTCATTAATCGTTTATGGGCTTATCTGTGCAGTCAGGTCAATCAAAATCTTGAAAAAATTCGTCAACGTGAAGGTGATACACACCAGAGTTACAAGCATATCGCTCCTGTCTACGCCATTGCAATTGTGGACAGCAACTACTTTCAGGATGATTTAGCCTTTCACAGTTTTAGTATGCGAGAGGATACGACAGGTGAGGTTTTGACAATTACAAACAACAGGCAGGAAAACCATCTAGTCAAGATGGCGTTCTTAGAACTAAAAAAATACAGAGAAACCAGCAAGGATAGCGTTCGCAAACCGTGGTTGGAGTTTTTTGGGAATAAACCCTTTACCCAACAACCCGAGCGAGCCATCAGCCAGGCAGACCAACTGCTAGACTACAAGAGCTGGTCCGAGGAGGACAGGAAAATGTTTAGTCAACTACGTATGCGTGAAGAACAGGCATTATTGGCTCATGATTATGCCTTGGAAACTGCTAGGGCAGAAGGGATTGAACAGGGACTGGAGCGTGGAAAAGTTGAAGGAAGTTTGTCTATGCTACTAAATCTAGTCCGTCAAGGTCTTTTGCCTTCTGAAGTTGCCAGTCAACAGTTGGGTATGACTGTCTCTGAGTTTGAAGAAATATTGAAAGAGCATCATAAATAAGAACTAAAAAATATAGAGAAACCAGTAAGGACAGGGTTCGCAAGCCGTGGTTGGAGTTTTTGTAAATCATTAAATCAATGACAGATTTTTCCGTAATAGATGGAAGAATCTGTTTTTTAGTTATGCTAGATGTGGGTTCTGAAATAGTAAGATATGGTGTATTGAAATAAGATATGAACAAAGAAATTAGGAAAGTCAAATTATAGTTAAATGAAATAAAAACTGAACAAATTAATTGCGGAATTCAAACTAATTTCTAACAATGTTTTAGAAAACTCGGTGGACTATTCAAGATTCAATCTACTATAATTTCTAGAATTTTTTAGAATCCGCAGTGTGCTATTTTAGATTCAATAAATTGTGCTTTTAGAAACAAAAAAGAGCAGTTACGCTCTTTCTTCCTTATATTTATGGCTCTTTGTCAACTGTAGTGGGTTGAATAAAAGCTAAAACCGAGAAAGGACAAATTTCGTCCTTTCTTTTTTG
>NZ_JASOOK010000035.1:0-16784 GCF_030217725.1 Streptococcus sp. UMB1203
GGGACTTTTTTTCTACACAAAAATAGGCTCCATAATATCTATAGGGGATTTACCCACTACAAATATTATAGAGCCCATTTTTAATATGAAGTATTTAATAAAAAGGAGTATAATAACTTTAAAATTGATTACATGTATATCGATAAGGAGGGCAACTCTTTATGCTGAAAAGATTTGTTACTAAGAAGCACCTCATACTTTACTTCTTTTCTATTGCCATTACTTGGCTGGAAGCAATTATCACACCAGCCCTTGTTCAAAATATTGTTGCTAGTTTTACCAATCAAGAACTAGGCCTTCTTTGGAAAGTTTTGATTTTAGGAATCCTTGGTAATCTCATCCTCTTACTGGGTTTGGCTGGGAAACGTTATTACTACGCTCGTTTGATTACTGACTTCAAATATGGAATCAAGAGTGCTATTTTCAAGCGATTTTTAAACAGTTATGAGATTGATGAAAAAGATATCTTGTCCGACCTAGAAAACGACGTCAAGCAACTAGAAGAAAACTATATTGAGCCAACGGTCATCATCATTTCTTCTCTGGGCTTTACCACTGTGTCCATTCTCTATGCCCTATGGACCAATTTTTACCTGGGCTTGATTTTCATCCTCTTCTACTCCTTTCCTGTCCTCTGCAGTGCTGTCGGATCAAAGCGTTTGGATTCACTTTCTGAAAAGCGGTCCACTGTTAACCAGAGCTACTTAGCAAGCTTGACAAATTTTATTGGTGGTAGCCAACAAATTCGCCATTATCAGGGGCAAGACTACTTTTTTGCTCGCTATCAAAAGCAATTACAAACCAGTCTAGATACCGAAATTAACTATGAAAAACAACGAACTTTAAACAGTCTCTTGATCAATAGCATCGATGCCTTTTGTTCTGTCACACCAATCGTCATCGGTGGCTTTATGACCTACTATAATTATTTAGATGCGGCGAGTTTTGTGGCCATCTATCTAGTTTCCCATAATATCGGCTATCAATTCCAAGAGTTGGCTTACTTTACCAACACCCGAAAAGCGAATCGAACTCTTCTCAATAAATACCAAAAACTTTTGAACCAGTCTGATCCCATCTTGCCTAGAATCATAGAAAACATTTTCCCTATCCAACTTAACAGCATCTCCCTAGAAAAAGATGGAAATAACCTCCTGTCTCCGATTTCCATGCACATCAAGCAAGGAGAAAAAATTGCCATTATCGGGGAAAGTGGCTCTGGTAAGACAACCCTGCTCAATATCATTCATGGAGAAGAGACACCAACAAGTGGACAGATTAGCTTTGCTGGTCAAAACCTGTCACGTCAAGAAATCACAAGCTTTAGTTCCTATATCCTCCAAGATAGCCATTACTTTGACACGCTCTCTCTGGACGACAATATCCTTCTAGGACTGGATAAAAATCCAGATACTTTAAATCATATCCTCAAAAAAACAGGATTAGAACATTTGAAAAATCGAACGCTCAGCAATGATAGTCTGTCTGGTGGCGAGAAACAACGCCTTGAAATAGCTCGTGCCCTCTACCATGATAGCCAACTCATCTTAGCAGATGAAATCAAGGCCAATCTTGACTTGGAAAATAGCAGAAAAATTAGCGACTTGCTCTTCTCCCTACCTCAAACAGTTATTGAAGTCATTCACCACTATACAGAAGAAGACTTAAAACACTATGACCAAGTCATTCACTTACGAAAAGGAAAGTAATATTCTATAAAATACGATTTTAAAAAGCAAGGAACCAAAATTCCTTGCTTTTTAACTCAATATCAAGCTGGCTACAATAGGGCTGACAAAGACATAGAGAATACCGGTAACACCGATAGCCAAACCACCCATAGCTCCTGCTACAGAACCGTATCGAAAGGCTGTTCCCGTTCCGACAGCATGACCTGTTCCTCCAAGGGAAAGACCAACAGCTACTGGGTCATCAATTTTCAACCACTTCAAGAGGGTTGGGCCGATGACACTGGTTAAAATCCCAGTCGCCACTACAACCACCAAGGTCACGGTCGTCAGACCTTGCAATTTTTCTGTAATTCCCACTGCCATGGCGGTTGTCACTGACTTCGGAAAGAGAGAAATGGCTAGGAAAAAGTCCATTCCAAAAATCTTAGCTACAAGGGCTGTGAAAGAGGTATTGACAACTACTGCTAACAGACTACCAAAGAGAATACTCCGTGCATGGTGCTTCATCAAGTGAAAACTCTTATAAAGCGGAATCCCCAGAGCCACGGTCGATGGAACAATCAAGTTGTTCAGATAAACACCACCTTGGTAGTAATCCTGGTAAGAAATACCCGTCGCCTTTAGAAAGATGATAATGAAAACAGCTGACAAAAGCAAGGGCGTTGTCAATGGATGAGGAAAACGTCTGTAAATCAACATCCCCACTAGATAGGCTAAGATAGACAGGGCAAGCCCAAACAGGGGATTGGAAACAAATTCACTCATTTGGAATCTCCTTTCTCATAATCTCCCTCAAACCGTCTCTTGATAAACTGAACTACCAAGGCTATGAGGATAATATTGATGACTGCTGCAAAAAAGACAATCAAAACAATTGGCAAAAGATAGGGAGCAATCACATCAAACTTCTCCATGATTCCCACTGCTGGTGGCAAAAAGAGAATGGTCATATTGGCCAGCAAGAAGTTCCCTACCATGTTGACATGTCTGGTTCTCAGCCACTTGAATTGCAGGGCTAAAAAGAGAATGATTAAGCCGATAATACTGCCTGGGATGGGCAAATGAAAGAAACTGGAGATTCCCTCACCGATTAGAGAAATCACAAAGAGAATCATTAATTGAACATATAATTTCATCCTAAACTCCACGAAATAGACTTCTTGCATACCAGTTTACTCTTTTTTCAGAAAATTTCAAGGAAATGCACAAGAGTTGATGAAAGTTTGAGAAGAAAGGGGATACAAACAATTCTTGACTTGTGAAAACAGGCATGATTTAGGATAAAAGATGCCAGCGTCTTTCTTGCCAGCTCTTTTGAAAAGTAGTATAATTATTGCATGCGCAATCATCTTGTAATGTGGAGACTGTCCGTTAATGGACATTCTTCTATTTACAACTCTAAAAAGAAAGGAGATACTATGACCTATTTGGAAAAATGGTTTGACTTCAATCGTCGTCAGAAAGAAATTGAAAGTCTCTTGGAAGAGACTATTGCCCAGCAGAGCGAGCAAAGTCTGACCTTGAAAGAATTCTACCTGCTCTACTATCTGGACTTGGCTCAAGAAAAATCTCTACGCCAGATTGACCTGCCAGACAAACTTCATCTGAGTCCGAGCGCTGTTTCTCGGATGGTGGCTCGCTTGGAAGCTAAAAATTGCGGTCTGCTTAGTCGCAGGTGTTGTGATCAAGATAGACGCTCTAGTTTTATCTGCCTGACAAGTGATGGGCAAAAGACACTGGCCTCTCTACAGAAAGCTGTCGAAGCAAGCTTGGAAACTAGTTTGGATTTCTTGATTTAAGATGATTTTAGAAAAAAGTTGCGTGCGCAATCATTTTTCTTGACATTCTCTTTTACAAGGAGTAAAATAAAATCATCATTAAACAAAGGAGTTTTAAATATGATTGAAATTACCTATCTAGATGCCAGCAAGAACGAAAGAACTGTAACCTTCGATTCTTATGAAGACTTTGATCGTTCACAACAAGCTTGCCTTATCGGCGTCGCAGACTACTACCCTGTCCAAAAATTAACTTACAACGGTCATGATTTGGACTATCATGGAACTTATGGAGATATCTTCTTCTATCTCAAGAAACAAGATTTAAGCCAATATAACTAAAAAAAGGAGAAATACAATGGCAAAAGCAATTACAGATGCAACATTTGAACAAGAAACAAAAGACGGTTTGGTCTTGGTAGACTTTTGGGCAACTTGGTGTGGTCCATGTCGTATGCAAGGTCCGATCTTGGATAAATTGTCTGAAGAACTTTCAGAAGATGTTTTGAAAATCGTTAAAATGGATGTTGATGAAAATCCAAACACAGCTCGTGCCTTTGGAATCATGTCCATTCCAACCCTTCTCTTCAAAAAAGACGGCCAAGTTGTCAAACAAGTTGCTGGTGTACACACAGCAGAACAAATCAAGGCCATCGTTGCTGAATTGAGCTAATCATACTAGAGACCAAGCACTTGCTTTGGTCTCTTTTTTCTTGCCCTTTGCCATTTTTCAAAAAATATGCTAGACTATAGGTAGAATATTACGATGTTTGGGACACGCCATCGCTAAAAAAAACCTCGATTTGGTATTTTTTAGCTCCCTCAAGGGAGCTTTTTGCGTGCTCTGAACATTTCCCATTTTGGAAGGAGTACTATGAAACGTCAATCAGCCTTGGTCGTCTTTAGTGGCGGTCAAGATTCTACAACTTGCCTCTTTTGGGCTAAAGAACACTATGAAACGGTCGAAGCCATTACCTTTGCCTACGGTCAACGCCATCATCTCGAAATTCAAGTCGCTAAAGAAATTGCTAAGGAACAGGGTATTCGTCATCACATCCTAGATATGTCTCTGCTGGGACAAATCACTGAAAATGCCTTGACATCTGATCTGGAAATCGAGCAAAAAGAGGGAGAGGTTCCCAATACCTTTGTTGATGGTCGCAACCACCTCTTTCTATCCTTTGCGGCAGTCCTTGCTAAGCAACGAGATATTAAAGATATCGTGACAGGTGTCTGCGAGACAGACTTCTCAGGCTACCCCGATTGTCGAGATGTCTTTGTCAAATCTCTCAATGTTACGCTCAACCTGGCCATGGATTACGACTTCGTTATCCAAACACCTCTCATGTGGCTAGACAAGGCTGAAACTTGGGAATTAGCTGACCAACTCGGTGCCTTTGACTATGTTCGTGAAAAGACCTTAACCTGCTACAACGGGATTATCGGAAGTGGCTGCGGAGATTGCCCAGCCTGCCACCTACGTCAACATGGTTTAGATGTTTATCTCTCACAGAAAGGAGAGGACTAATGTTTTTTGCACCCAAAGAAATCAAACAGGAAACCGGGGAGTCTCTTGTCTACAATTCTCACAGAACCTTGGTATCAAAAGAATTTACCTTTGACGCTGCCCACCACCTCTTTCACTATGAGGGAAAATGCAAATCCCTTCATGGTCACACCTATCATTTGCAGATTGCTGTCAGTGGATTTTTAGATGAACGTGGCATGACCTACGATTTTGGAGATATCAAATCGATCTACAAGAACTACTTAGAGCCCCACTTAGATCATCGCTATCTCAATGAAACCCTTCCCTATATGAACACGACTGCTGAAAATATGGTTTACTGGATTTTCCAAACCATGAATCAAGAGTTGCCAGACGAGCGCGGTCTCCGTTTGGAATACGTTCGCCTCTATGAAACTCCGACTGCCTTTGCAGAGTTTAGACGGGAGTGGTTAGATGACTAGGGAACGTGTTCTCAAACTACCAGTTCTGGAAATTTTTGGCCCAACCTTTCAAGGCGAAGGTCGTGCAATCGGGCAGAAAACCATGTTTGTCCGCACTGCTGGTTGCGACTACCACTGCGACTGGTGCGATTCTGCCTTCACTTGGGATGGTTCGGAAAAACCAACTCGTATGACTGCTGACGAGGTCATTGCTGCCTTGGATAAACTAGGAAGCTACGACTACGTCACCCTATCTGGGGGAAATCCTGCTATCCTAGCAGCCAACATGGCCGAACTCGTCACTAAACTCAAGGAACGTGGTGTCACTCTGGCTGTTGAAACTCAAGGCTCTCGCTGGCAAAATTGGTTAAAAGACATCGACCAGGTTACTCTGAGTCCAAAACCTCCTTCATCCAAGATGGAAGTCAACTTTGAGACCTTGGACTTTATCGTTTCCCAACTGGATCCAGACAAGGTCACCTTTAAAATCCCTGTCTTTGATGATGCAGATTTGGCTTTTGCCAAAGGAATTCAAGAACGCTACCAACCAGATGTCCTCTTCTTATCGGCTGGAAATCCTGAGCCCAAGGCCACAGGCAATATTATCCAAGATCAACTGGACCGTCTCAAAGAACTCTGGGAACGCGTCGCTACTGACGATAGCTGGGGCAATGTCCGCGTCCTTCCTCAACTCCATACCCTCCTCTACGATAATCAACGTGGTGTTTAAAATTAGAAAGAAAAAATCATGTCACAACAAGAAGAAATGAAAAACCTAAGCCTACTGGGCAACAAAGAAACCAACTACATTTTCGAATATCAACCAGAAGTCCTGGAATCCTTTGACAATCGTCATGTGGAAAATGACTATTTCATCAAATTCAACTGCCCTGAATTCACCTCACTTTGTCCGATCACTGCTCAGCCAGACTTTGCGACGATTTATATTTCCTACATTCCTGACAAGCTCTGTGTCGAGTCAAAATCTCTCAAACTTTATCTCTTTAGCTACCGAAACCACGGCGATTTCCACGAAAACTGTATCAACACCATCGGGAAAGACTTAGTCAACTTGCTAGACCCTCGCTATTTAGAAGTCTGGGGAAAATTCACTCCTCGCGGTGGCATTTCAATCGATCCCTACTATAACTACGGTAAACCTGGAACTAAGTATGAAGGCTTGGCAGAACAACGCCTCTTCCAACACGACCTTTATCCAGAGAAAATTGACAACCGTTAAACTCATACGAAAAAGCCCTGTTCCTCGAGATGAGGAGCAAGGCTTTTTGAGTTTCAATTATTCTTCTGTTCCAAGGAAGTTTTTCGCAACAAGAGCTGCAAGAACCCCACCAACGATTGGCGCAAGGATGAAAATCCAAACTTGTTGAAGAGCTGCGCCACCTACCAAAACAGCTGGTGCCAAGCTACGAGCTGGGTTTACTGAAAGTCCAGTAATGTTCAATCCCACAAGAATCATCGCCATCAAGGACAAACCGATTACCAAACCAGCAATAGCACCATTTCCCTTGCTTTCTGAAGTCACAGTCATGATAACCAAAACAAACAAGAAGGTTGCAATGACTTCAAACAAGAAACCACCAAAGACAGTGACACCGTTTGCCAAGGCATTTTCACCAAGACTAGCAGTTGACATACCTGAATTCGCCAAGAGGAAGAAGACAGCGCCAGAAGCGATGAAGGCTCCAACCACTTGTCCAAGGATGTAGTTAAAAAGGTCTTTTGATGACAAACGTTTGTTTACAAACATAGCAATCGAAACAGCTGGGTTCAAGTGAGCACCTGAAACAGTTCCGATTGAGTAGGCTGCAACCACGATTGCCAGACCAAAGGCAAAGGCAATCCCTAGGTGACCAAGGCCATCAAGACCATTTCCAAAAACAACGGCTCCTGTCCCAATGAACACAAGCATGAACGTACCGATTAACTCAGCGACAAATTTTTTCATTTTCTTTCTCCTTTTTTCAAAAACTAGATACTAGTCTATCAAAAGTAGGAAAGGGTTTCAAGAAAATTGATTGGAAATTTCAGGTTAAAATTCTGTAAAAACGGTAGTGTTTATTTGAAACATTTTTTTCAAAGGTGTATACTAATAGCGTAGTTTTGATAGGGGTTACAAAACCCATTATAAAAGCTCATTTGTAAACCTTTGCTGTTCTTTTATGAACGTTTGAATGGTATCGTGAATACCAAGGAGGAATCATATGTCTAAAGTTGCTATTGTCACAGGTGCAGGTCAAGGAATCGGTTTTGCAATTGCGAAACGATTGGTTCAAGATGGCTTTAAGGTAGGAGTCTTAGACTACAATCCTGAAACAGCTGAAAAGGCTGTTGCCGAATTATCAGCTGAAAATGCCTTCGCTGTCGTGGCCGATGTTTCGAAACAGGCAGAAGTTGCACAAGCATTTCAAAAGGTTGTTGACCATTTTGGTGATTTGAATGTTGTCGTAAATAACGCTGGTGTTGCTCCAACTACTCCTCTTGATACAATTACTGAGGAACAATTTACACGCACTTTCGGTATCAACGTTGGTGGTGTCATTTGGGGTTCACAAGCTGCACAAGCGCAATTTAAAGCACTTGGCCACGGAGGTAAAATTATCAACGCAACCTCTCAAGCCGGTGTAGTGGGCAATCCAAATCTAACTGTTTATGGTGGAACAAAATTTGCTGTTCGTGGAATTACGCAAACATTAGCACGTGATTTAGCAGACTCAGGCATCACTGTTAACGCCTACGCACCAGGTATTGTGAAAACACCAATGATGTACGATATCGCTCATGAAGTTGGTAAAAATGCAGGAAAAGATGACGAGTGGGGTATGCAGACATTTGCAAAAGATATTACTCTAAAACGTCTATCTGAACCAGAAGATGTGGCTGCAGCCGTCAGCTTCCTTGCAGGACCAGATTCAAACTACATTACAGGACAAACCATTATCGTTGATGGTGGTATGCAATTCCATTAAGATACACAAAAAGAGGTTGGAAAATGATTCAACCTCTTTTATTAGTCTTCATTATTAGTTAGGAGGATACAATAGAAACTCTTTCAAAAAGTAATATTAGCTTATCCCTAGTTTTGAAAAGACTGGATAGCTTCTTTCAAGTCATCTTGTAAACTATTTCTCTGGTCAAGTTGGACATAGACTTCCAACAGACAGGACTTAAAGTTGGAAAATTTATAAAAATCTTCCCTTTCTTCTATCGGAAAGTCAACAGTTTTTATCCAAGAAGCTACTTGCTCTTGCTCCAACTTCCCTTGTAAAATAGGTTCATAGATCACTCTTGCTAAACGCCAATCCTCATCATCTGTAAAGCGAAGCGAAATTCTTTTAAATAGTTGGCCAAGTATATCAAATACTTCATGAACTCTGTTTTTAGGAAAGTCTGGATGACAAACCACCTCTGTCAGTAAATCGGCTCCATGTGCAAAGGCATGAACCCAACCATACTGACTTGAAAAACCCGTTGTATCCTTTTCTTTTGAAAGATAATACAACCCTTGATTTAAAAGGACATTACGAATTTCTGATTGTAATCCCTGATAAAAAACCGATTGCTGGTTGGCATCAGCAGACAAGAGATTTGCATAAATAAGCGCCCTAAAAGAACGTTCAAGGGTTGACAAGCCTACCTTATCAATCTCTTTATCTAGTCCTCCATCAGCTGATACCACCTCAGCAATGAAATAAAATTGTTCGTGTGTAAATAGCTCTTCCTGAATCCCTCTAGCAAAGCTTGTAAAAACAAGGTCATCGCGAATTTCTGGAGAAGAATCTCCCAAATGATCAAGCAACCATTGGATTTCCTCCTGATGATAACTTGGTTTTTCTTCTGCTATTTTTCTAAGTAACTCTTGATACATGGTCAATACCTCTACATTTCTAGCAACTTGATATAATCTAGACCCCATTTCTCGACAGCATCTAAAACAACTCTGAATTCCTGCCCCATTTCGGTTAAGCTGTACTCAACTCGTGGGGGAACTTCGGCATAGACCTTTCGTTGAACAATCTTATCCTTTTCTAATTGACGGAGATGACGGGTCAAAATAGTTTGAGTAATCCCAGGCAATAATCTCTGCAATTCTTTAAATCGTTTGGTACCTGTACTCAACTGATAAATGATTACCAGTGCCCATTTCCCCGTTAAAACCCTCTGCGTTGTCGCAAATGGACAAATACCATACTCACTCACTTTATTTGTCATAAAATATCCTCTTTCTATTTTTTAAAAAAATTTATCTTTTAATATCAATAAAAGTACTACTTTTGATACTAGCTATCGAAAAAGTGTCTACTTGTTTTTTTGTTTGTAACTGTTACAATTATATCATAAAAAAGAAATGGAGAATATATATGTCAACAAACTTAGAAATTTTCAACGCTTATAACCAAGCTTTAATTGCTGGTGACTTTCCTGGCGTCTTTGAAACGATGGCAGACGATATTGTCTGGCATCAACCTGGTACTCATAGTATATCTGGTACAGTTGTTGGTAAGGACAAGCTAGGAACTCACCTGGCTACATTTGCTGAGAAAACTAATGGAACCTTTAAGGTAGTAACAAATTGGGTTTCTGACAATAAGGATTTAATCGCAGCTAATGTTACTTTTCTTGGAACACGTGCTGATGGTACTGAACTCAATATGAACGGGATTGACCTCTTCCGTATTGAAGACGGAAAAATCAAAGAAGTTTGGCTCTTCTCTTCAGATCAAGCTGAAGAAGATAGCTTTTGGGGATAATTAAAGAGGCCAGAACAAAAAATTTTGATTTTAGGAATTCTTTATTATAAATTTTTAAAATCGATAGATTAGAAAAAAAGCGAACAAGACAGAATTCTGAGTGTCAGATAACTCGTTTTGTTCGCTTTTTATATTTAAGGTTAGACTTTTGTCCCAGACTCTTTTAATTTACTCTCCCAACTGGGCACTGTAGGCGATGATCTGATCAACTGTGTCAGACAAGAATTGGATGGTATCACGAAGTGGTTTATCTGTAGAGATATCTGCTCCGATAATCATAGCTGACTCAAGCGGTGTCTTGCTACCACCTGATTTGAGGAGATTGAGCCAATCTTCAGCTCCAGTTTCTGAATGTTTCAGATGAAGGTAACCCGCAGTCGAGATGACTAGTCCTGCTGAGTAAGTATAACTATACAAGCCCATGTAGTAGTGAGCTTGACGCATCCAAGTCAAAGCCGCATCGTCGTCAATTTCAATGGCATCTCCCCAGAAATCCGTCAAAACTTCCTTCATAATACTGTTAAGTTTGCTTGCTCCAAAGGTCTCTCCTTCTTCAATCAATGTATACACCTTACGCTGGAAGGCTGCTTCTAAGAGGTGAGTGATAAAGTTATGGAAGTAGGTGTCTGTCAAGCGGTGAGCAAGAGCGAAGCGTTTTTGACGAGGGTCGTCAGATTGGTGCTCCAAGTAATCACTGAGAAGCAATTCATTGAAAGTTGACGGTGCTTCAACATAGTAGGTAGACATATGGGCATTGAAGTAACTTTGGTGGTTGTCAGAAAAGATAAATTGACCAGAATGCCCGATTTCATGAATCAAGGTATAGACATCGCTCAAACGACCTGTCCAGCTCATGAGGACATATGGGTGCACGCGATATGGGTCCGCCGCATATCCGCCAGAATCCTTGTCACTGTTAGCAGCAAAGTCCACCCAGCGCTCTTCTTGATAGCGAGCAACTTCCTGACAATATTCTTGTCCCAAAGGTTCTACGGACTTCATGACCAAATCATAGGCGTCGTCAATAGTCACTTGAGGATTAAGGGCGCTGTCCAAGTCCAATTTCCAGTCTGCAAAGGTCATCTTTTTAAGACCATTGACCTTGGCAACATGCTTGAGGTATCTCTGAGCAACCGGCGCAAAATCCTTCATGATGAGGTCAATCTGGCGGTCAAACATGGCACGGTCCACTTCTTGTTCAGCCAGAAGATAATCAAAGACTGAGTCGTAACCCTTCATATCTGCCAGTAGTTTTTCAGACTTGACTTGGGCTAGATAGGCTGCTGCAGCCGTATTTTGGTGCTTACGAAGACCTTCTGAGAAGGAACGGAAGGATTTCTCACGAACCTCAGCGTCCTCATGGTTTTGGTAGAAATTCTCATAGGTAACAAAGCTGTTTTTGTAGGTCTTGCCATGGGCTTCAAAGTCAGCCATTTCAAAGTCCCCAGCTCGCATCTTAGTGTAAATGTCCTGTGGACTGTAGAAAACTTCACCGAGATTGGTCAAGGCCTTCTCCACATCAGCCCCTAGATAGTGGGCTTTTTTGATTTTTGCCTGACGAATAGCTGCCGTCAAGTGAGGCAATTCACCCAAACGGTCCAAGACTTCCTCATCAGCTTCTACCAAGGCATCGTCAAAGAAGGTCAGAGCTACGCTGGCGTCTGTTTCAAATTCCATCCCAGCTTGGGCAATGTTGGCAAATTCGTCATTGCTATAGTCTGTCGTCTGAGGCATAAAGCCATAGTTACCAATATGGCTCATCTGAATATAGATTTGCTCCAGTTCCGCAAAAGCCTTTTCAAAATCCTCAAAAGTATGAAGATTGCCCTTATAATCACGGCTAAACTGGTTGATGTCTTCGCGAGCTTTCTCGATTGCACGCAAAAAATCCTCACGGTCTTGGTATAGGGCTGTTAAATCCCAAAGTTCCTTCTCTGGAAATTCTGAACGTTGTTTTTGTTCCATTTTCTTCCTCTTATTTCTCTAATTCTAATAAAACACTAAGGGCTGATAAGGCGTAAAGCGGTGCTGTTTCTGCTCGCAAAATACGAGGACCAAGACCTGCCAAGACTGCTCCCTTAGCTTCAAAACTTTCGATTTCTGCAGGTGACAGACCACCTTCTGGACCAAAGATAAAGAGCAATTTGGCTCCCTTCTCGAGTCCATTAACTGCTTGTAAAAGCGCAGCGGCTTCTCCTTCTTTTGCCGACTCTTCATAAGCCACTACAATGCGGTCAAATTGGTCAAGTTGGGCTAGAAAATCTCCTTTCTTCTCAAAAAGCTTGATACTTGGGATACGATTACGCTTGCTTTGCTCGGCCGCTCCAAGGGCAATTTTTTCTAGTTTTTCAACTTTTTTGCCCAATTTCTTGCCATCCCACTTGGCGACCGACCAATCGGCAGGGAAGGCCCAAACCTGGCTGGCACCAAGTTCCGTCACTTTTTGCGTGATGAACTCAAGCTTGTCTCCCTTGGGAAAGCCTGATGCGATGGTCACTTGGACAGGCAGCTCTACATTGTCAGCTAATGCTTGGACCAATTCAAACTGACGATTTTCCACATCCAGCACGCGCGCCAAATGCTTGATGCCATCATCAAAGACCAAGGTCACTTCATCATCTTCTTTCAGGCGCATAACCTGAAACATATGCTTGCTGGTTTCCTTGTCCTCGATGGTGACAGGAGAGATAGCACTGCCTTTTACAAAATACTGCTGCATGCTAACCTCCAATCACACCTGAAATATCCTTGGTTTTCTTAAAGACACAGGCATTCCATTCCCCTTGAATCATGTGGGTTTCAAGGAAAAATCCAGCTGACTCAGCCGACTCGCGCACCATGTCCCACTTGTCCTTGATAATCCCACTCATGATGAGGTAGCCTTCATCCTTGACCAAACGATAAGCATCCTCTGTCAGATGAATGAGAATATCCGCTAAGATATTAGCCACAATGACATCTGCCTCAATTTCAACACCCTTGAGCAAATCACCTGCTGCAACATGAATATTTTCCATGCCAGGGTTGAGCTCAATATTTTCCTGAGCCACCCGAACCGCCACATCATCCAGGTCATAGGCGAAAATTTCCTTGGCACCAAGAAGCGAACTAGCAATGGAGAGGACCCCTGATCCTGTCCCCACATCCAGCACAGTTTCACCACCACGAAGGACCTGCTCCAAGGCAAAGAGGCTCATCTTAGTTGTTGGATGTGTCCCAGTACCAAAGGCCATACCAGGATCCAGATTGATAATCTTTTCTCCCGCAGTCGCCTCATAGTCCGTCCAAGACGGCACGATAGTCAAGTCATGGGTAATACGAGCTGGTTCATAGTATTTCTTCCAATTGTCCGCCCAGTCTTCCTCAGCCAAGGCAGTCGTCCCCATCTTGACTTCACCTAAATCCATAAAATCTGTCAACTCTGCTAAACGAGCCTGCAAGTCTGCCTCAACCACTGCCACATCAACCGTTTCAGGGTAGTAGGCTGTCACTACGATTTCTTCTTGCTGCTCCACCTCTGGGAAAATTTCACCGAAACGATCCACATTTCCCACATAGTCCATGCTGTCTTCAATCGCGACACCTTGCGCTCCCAGCTCAATCAAGAGATTGGAAACCAATTCCTCTCCCTCACGCTTCACTGTAACTTTTAACTCTTGCCATGTTTCCATCATTAAGATACCAAGCCCGTAAAACACAAAGCCAAAATAGGAAATTCTCTGAAGACTCTTGTGTCTAAGAGAAGTTTATCTTTTTGGCACAGTGTTTAGGGCGAGTTCAGTTTAGAAATGTAACTGAACCATCCTTTCTAATCACTTACTTTTAAATAATCTTTCAATCTCTCTTGCAGTTGAGGTACAACTTGACTAGAACTAAGAAACTCCTCAACATTCATGAGCTGATAGCCCTGTCCTTCATCTCCAAACACGATACTGTCAAACTGGTTCTGTGTCAACTGACCGACAAGAAATACAGATTGTTTATCCGCAAAAAGCATACTTGGATAAACCTTACTCCAAAGCAGACAATATTCAGTTAGATGAATGCTCAGTTCTTCATAAACTTCACGCGCTACACACTCAAAAGGACTTTCATCGTCTTCACGTCCACCACCAGGCAGTTCCCACATATTGGGCCAGGGAATGTTTGCCTTATCATCGCGTAAGATAGTCAAGAGCTTATCCCCACAAAACAAAGCAATCTTGCAGCCTGTGAAATCAGAAATCTCTATTTCCATGTCAAACTCCTAGTATCTCGGATAAGGATAAAATTCTCCCTCTTCCAAGCCCACTTTTCCTTCTTCAAAGACTTCTTGATTCCATTCCATGACGAATTCTTCTGCTTCTGGGTCATCCAAAAAGTCCATAAGGGCATCTAGACCAACCTCGGCAGTATCTTTAAGGAATAGTGCAAAATAGTTTAAAAATTCGCGAGAGAAACCTTTCTTTGGTAAGTAAGGAATAACCGTCAAATAGTCTTCCTCATTGACGGTTGACTTAGCAGGATTGTAAAAGAGTACCGCTTCTTCAAAGAGAATGTCATCTGATGAAACCTCTCCATCTTCATCCACCATCTCCACACCTGCAGGATTTTGTGCTTCTAGCAAAAAACTCACTTCAACTGCGTGGTTACGCTTGTCCCAACTAATCTCAAAGTCAAAGGGAAAGTTCTTCTCCAACTCTTCCTCTAAAACATCTAAAAATCCGTATGTTGCCATTTTGTCCTCTTTCTATGCGACTCTTAAATCGCCCCGATTGCTCGGAAATATGCTAAAATAGATACTACCATCTTACCACATATACATCAGAAAATCCACGTTAGAAAGGACTGCTATGCCAGACAATCTCGCGCTTCGCATGCGCCCTAAAACCATCGACCAGGTTATCGGTCAGAATCATCTGGTCGGACAAGGAAAAATCATCCGCCGCATGGTGGAAGCTAATCGCCTGTCCTCCATGATTCTCTATGGACCTCCAGGAATCGGTAAAACCAGTATTGCCTCTGCCATCGCTGGAACGACCAAGTATGCCTTTCGAACTTTCAATGCGACAGTTGATAGTAAAAAGCGACTGCAAGAAATCGCTGAAGAGGCTAAATTTTCTGGTGGTCTCGTCCTATTACTAGACGAAATTCATCGTCTCGATAAGACCAAGCAAGACTTCCTCCTGCCACTCTTGGAAAGTGGTCTGGTCATCATGATTGGGGCTACGACTGAAAATCCTTTCTTTTCTGTCACTCCTGCCATCCGTAGCCGTGTTCAGATTTTTGAGTTGGAACCTCTGTCTAACCAAGACGTCAAAGAAGCCCTTCAGATCGCTCTAAGTAATCCTGAGCGTGGTTTTGATTTTCCAGTAAAACTAGATGAGGATGCGCTGGATTTCATCGCAGCCTCTACGAACGGAGACCTGCGCTCTGCCTTCAACTCACTGGACTTGGCTGTTCTCTCTACCCCTGAGAATGACGAGGGCATCCGCCATATCACTCTAAACATCATGGAAAATAGCCTGCAGAGGAGCTACATTACCATGGATAAGGACGGAGATGGACACTACGATGTTCTCTCAGCCCTGCAAAAGTCTATCCGTGGCTCAGATGTTGATGCTAGTCTTCACTATGCTGCTCGCTTGATTGAGGCTGGAGATTTGCCTAGTCTCGCTCGTCGCTTGACCGTTATCGCCTATGAAGATATCGGTTTGGCCAATCCTGAAGCCCAGATTCACACCGTGACTGCTCTGGATGCTGCTCAGAAGATTGGGTTCCCAGAAGCCCGCATTCTCATTGCCAATGTCGTGATTGATTTGGCCCTTTCTCCAAAATCCAACTCAGCCTATGTAGCTATGGATAAGGCACTTGCTGACCTCAAAACATCAGGTCATTTGCCTATTCCACGACACCTGCGTGATGGGCACTACAGCGGAAGCAAGGAACTGGGGAATGCCCAAGACTATCTCTATCCACACAACTATCCTGGAAATTGGGTCAAGCAAGACTATCTGCCAGAAAAAATCCGCAATCATCACTATTTCCAAGCAGAAGATACTGGTAAATATGAACGGGCTTTGGCTCAAAGAAAGGAAGCTATCGACCGTTTGCGAAAAATCTGAAATCCTTTTCAAAAAATTGCACTTTCCTCTTGATTTTTTTTGAAAAAGTGGTATCATATAAACATAGAAACGCTGTGGTGTACGACTTCACACTTAAGTGTTGACCGACTATTTTTTGTATTATTAGGGAAACAAAAGTCTTCTAACAGCATGTAGGCCGTCTCACACGGAAACAGCTTCAGTTAGAGCGAGTTGCCCACCTGCTTAATTGCGCGGGTTCAATACAAACCGTGAAGTTTCGGCACCAATACAGCTTTTTTCTTTGCCTCCTTAGCTCAGCTGGCAGAGCAGCGGACTCTTAATCCGTGGGTCACAGGTTCGATCCCTGTAGGGGGCATCTAAATACAACAGGAAAAAGCCTTGTAAATCAAGGCTTTTTTTGCTTGTCTATAACTGATTTACCCCATCATTTGTCGGCTCTTTGTCAACTGTAGTGGGTTGAATAAAAGCTAAAACCGAGAAAGGACAAATTTCGTCCTTTCTTTTTTGATA
>NZ_JASOOK010000036.1:0-15132 GCF_030217725.1 Streptococcus sp. UMB1203
AATTCCACCATAAAAATCCGTTTTAGACTAATTTCCACTTTGGTCAGGCAAGTGGAAGTTACTTTGAGAAGTTACCAGATTTTTGTACCCAAACAGTATTTATTTTATAACCTTGTTACGAGGCTATTTTCTTGATAAAATAGAAGTTATGACGAGATATAAAGCAACTATTTCCTATGATGGTCACGCCTTTGCTGGTTTTCAGCGCCAGCCTCATGCGCGTAGTGTTCAGGAAGAAATTGAAAAAACCTTGACCAGGTTAAATAAAGGGCAAGCCATTACTGTTCATGGTGCTGGTAGGACAGATAGTGGGGTTCATGCTCTGGGACAGGTCATTCATTTTGACCTGCCTTATCAAATGGATGAGGAGAAGCTCCGTTTTGCCTTGGATACTCAGTCCCCTGAAGATATTGATGTGATTTCGATTGAGCTTGAGGCAGATGATTTTCATTGCCGTTATGCCAAACATAGCAAGACCTATGAGTTTATCGTGGATAGGGGCCGCCCTAAAAATCCTATGCGCCGTCACTATGCCACTCACTTTCCTTATCCGCTTGATGTGGAACGCATGCAGATTGCAATCAAAAAGCTAGAGGGGACCCATGATTTTACAGGTTTTACAGCCTCTGGGACCAGTGTAGAGGACAAGGTTCGCACCATCACAGAAGCTAGTTTAACAGTCGATGAGACCGGCCAGTTTTTGACTTTTACCTTTGCAGGAAATGGTTTCTTGTATAAGCAGATTCGCAATATGGTGGGGACACTGCTCAAAATCGGCAACAACCGTATGCCAGTGGAGCAGATTGACCTGATTTTGGAGAAGAAGGACAGGCAACTTGCTGGTCCAACGGCAGCACCTAATGGTTTGTATTTAAAGGAGATTCGTTATGAAGAATAATCGTATTTTAGCACTTTCTGGAAATGATATTTTTAGTGGTGGTGGTTTGTCAGCTGATTTGGCTACCTATACCTTGAACGGTTTGCATGGCTTTGTAGCAGTAACTTGCTTGACAGCCTTGACAGAAAAGGGATTTGAGGTCTTTCCAACTGATGATACCATTTTTCAACATGAATTAGATAGCTTGCGTGATGTGGAGTTTGGGGGAATTAAGATTGGTCTTCTCCCTACCGTCAGTGTGGCTGAGAAGGCCTTGGATTTTATCAAACAACGCCCAGGAGTGCCTGTGGTGCTGGATCCCGTCTTGGTCTGCAAGGAAACGCATGATGTAGCTGTAAGTGAACTCTGTCAAGAATTGATTCGCTTTTTCCCTTATGTCAGTGTGATCACGCCTAATCTTCCTGAAGCAGAATTATTAGCTGGTCAGAAAATTAAAACCTTGGAAGATATGAAGGCTGCAGCGCAGAAATTGCATGGCTTAGGAGCGCCAGCAGTCATTATCAAGGGGGGCAATCGCCTTAGTCAGGACAAGGCTGTAGATGTATTTTATGACGGACAAACCTTTACAGTCCTAGAAAATCCTGTTATCCAAGGACAAAATGCTGGTGCAGGTTGTACCTTTGCTTCTAGCATTGCCAGTCATCTGGTCAAAGGTGATGAACTTTTACCAGCAGTAGAAAGCTCAAAAGCTTTCGTTTATCGTGCCATTGCACAAGCAGATCAGTATGGAGTAAGACAATATGAAGCAAACCAAAACAACTAAAATCGCCCTTGTATCCCTATTAACCGCCCTTTCTGTAGTTCTAGGCTATTTCTTAAAAATCCCGACACCGACAGGAATTCTAACTCTTTTAGATGCGGGTGTCTTCTTCGCGGCCTTTTACTTTGGTGGTCGTGAAGGAGCTGTAGTCGGAGGACTAGCAGGTTTCTTGATTGACCTCTTATCAGGCTACCCTCAGTGGATGTTCTTTAGCTTGGTCAACCATGGATTGCAGGGATTTTTCGCAGGATTTAAAGGGAAAACTCAGTGGTTAGGCCTTATCTTAGCAACGATTGCCATGGTTGGGGGGTACGCCTTGGGTTCAACTTTGATGAATGGCTGGGCTGCAGCCCTACCAGAAATCTTACCAAATTTCATGCAAAATATAGTAGGGATGATTGTAGGATTTATCCTTAGTCAAAGTATCAAGAAGATTAAGTAAAGAGTCTGAGCCAAAAGTCTTTCAAATTAGAAAAACGCATACTATCAAGTGTTCAAGAGCCTTGATAGTATGCGTTTTATTGTGGGAAGATTTTTGAAAAATTTTAATCAAAATAAAGCAAGTCTTTGCTGGTGCTTGTAAAGAGGTCAAAGCCTTCCTTGGTAACAACACCGCAGTCTTCGATACGGACACCGACTTTACCAGGGATATAGATACCTGGTTCAACAGAGAAGCACATGCCTTCTTCGATGACCATGTCGTTTCCTTCCATGATAGATGGGAATTCGTGGACATCCATACCGATACCGTGACCGAGACGGTGGTTGAAGTACTCGCCGTAACCAGCTTTTTCGATGACCTCACGGGCAGCGCGGTCCACTTCATGGGCAGTCACACCTGGCTTGATAAAGTCAAGAGCAGCTTGTTGGGCTTCAAGAGTCAAGTTATAGATATCTTTCTTGAATTGGTCTGGTTTACCAACAGCGACTGTACGAGTCATATCTGACGCATAACCGTTGACCAGAACACCGAGGTCAAAGAGGAGAAGAGCATCATTTTCAACCTTATTAGCTGCTGGGATGCCGTGCGGATTTGCAGCATTATCACCAGTCAAGACCATGGTATCAAAGCTCATTTCATAGCCTTCACGTTTCATGGCAAAGTCAATTTGGGCAATAATATCTGTCTCCGTCTTATCAAGAGAAATATTGTCAAAACCAACCTTAACTGCCTTGTCCGCATAGAGACCTGCAACCATCATTTTTTGCACTTCGTCAGCTGATTTGATGAGGCGCATGCGTTGGATACGAGGAGTGAGGTTTTCAAACTCAGCAGTTTCAAAAACGGTTTTTAAACCATGATATTTTGTCAAGATGAGATTGTCAAACTCAACAGCGACACGTTTGAAGTCAAGTTGTGGAAGAGCATGTTTCATTTTTTGCCATGGATTTTCAGAATCCACATAGCCTACAACTGGGAAGGAAACAGTGCTGCTTGCACGCTCAACCTCAAGGGCTGGGACAAAGAGGAGAGGTTCCTGATCTGCTAGGACAAAAAGGAACATTTGGCGTTCATGGGGATCACTGTAAAAGCCAGTGAGGTAATTGATTGTGACGGGGTCAGATACGACAGCGACGTCTAGTTTTTCTGATTCAAGATATGTTACGATTTGTTGTAATTTAGACATATGCTACCTTCTTTCTACCCCTCTATTTTGGCAAAAAAAGAGAGAAAATGCAAGGGAGAAGGGTAAAAGAACAGACAAAAAGAACTCCGACAAGATAACAGAGTTCTTTGATATAATTTCCTTTTGTTTAAGAAAAGTCAGCCTTGCTTTTCACGTCGCTGTATTCTTCAGCGATTTCTTGGCTGAGAATATCTTCATAGGCAGGGAGTTGGATGTCCTGACCATATTTCTTCTTGAGGGCAGTAGTGACTAGGCGATAAGCTAGATTGGCATTACGAGAGAGGATCGGTCCGTGGAAGTAAGAACCAAAGACATTTTTATAATGAACGCCTTCACCGATTTTTTCTTCGTTATTTCCATTTCCATAGACAACCTGTCCCAGTGGTTTTTGGTCATCAGAGAGGAAGGTACGGCCCTGATGATTCTCAAACCCATAGTAGGTTTCATTGAAATCTTCATTGTGAATCTTGATGTCCCCGATAAAACGGTTATTGGTCTGGTTGAGGGTATAATGTCCCATGACCCCTAGTCCTTCGATACGTCTCCCTGAAGCTTCAACATAATATTGCCCCAATAATTGGAAACCACCACAGATAGCCAGAACCACACCGTCGTTTTGGATGTAGTTGTCAATGCTCTCTTTTTTAGCAGGTAGGTCGTCTGCAATAATACTTTGTTCAAAGTCTTGACCGCCACCGAAAAAGGCAATGTCGTAGTGATTTTCATCAAAGTTATCATGGAGAGAAACGATGTCAACCGTCACATGGGCCCCTAGTTTTTCAGCCACATACTTGAGCATGAGGATGTTTCCATTGTCCCCGTAGGTATTCATGAGGTTTCCATAGAGGTGGGCAATGTTGAGCTGATAAGGGTAATTGCCAGCTTTTGAGGAAAGTGAAGTATAAACCATTAGTTCATCTCCTTTCTAACAATCTGACGACTAGCCAGCAATTCGCGGAATTCCAGCATAGCAGTATAGGTAGCTAGGATATAGGCATGCTTGCAGTCTTGGTTCTCAATTGTTTTAAGAACTTGTTCCAGATTACTTGTCTCAGTGATTTTCTCAGCTGGATAGCCTGTTACTCGGAGACGACGAGCGATTTCAGAATGGCGAACACCGCCAGCGTTGATTTCAGGAATGTCCATGTCAATGATTTGTTCAAAATCAGCATCCCAGATCCAGCTGGTATCAATTCCATCTGCATAGTTGGCATTTAGGAGAACAGATAGACTAAATGGATAAGGAGCTAGTTTAATCATCTCGATAGCTTGGGTTGCACCAACTGGATTTTTAATCAAGACAAGGGTGCATTCCTTATCACCGATATGGAAGGTTTCCTGGCGTCCAAAGACAGCACGACTCTTATCAAATCCCTGCTTGATGAGTTGCGAATCTGCTCCGAGGAAACGAGCGATAGCGACTGCAGCTAGGGCGTTATAGATATTGTAGAGACCGCCGATTTGGATGCCGTATTCTTGTCCGTCGATGACAAAGCGAGAGCGATTGTTGGTCAACTCAACCAGTTCTGTCAAGCGATAGTCTAACTCAGGACGTTTACATCCACAGCCTTCACAGATATAGGCACCCAAGTTGGCATAGGTATTGTGTTCATATTTGAGGATACCTTGACAGTCAGGGCAGAGGATACCTTCGGTATTGTAGTGAGCCAGTTGGGCTGGTCCTTTCTCTAAGTCAAAACCAAAATACTCTACAGGATTTGGGATAGCTGGCTTGTAGAAAAGTGGACTGTCTCCATTAAGGAGGACAGTAGCTGTAGGCACCTTACGAATGGCATCCAAAATCATCTTGTAAGTTGTGTAAATCTCACCATAGCGGTCCATCTGGTCACGGAAAATATTGGTGATAACAAATAAGCTTGGCTGGATGTAGTCACAGATACGAGATAGACTGGCCTCGTCAATTTCTAAGACGGCAATATTTTTCCCAGTTTTAGAAGATTTGGCTGTTAAGAAGGTTGTCGCAATCCCTGTAATCATGTTGGCACCGCTTGGGTTAGTCAGAACTTGACCATAAACCTCTTTTAAAATGCCGACAGTGAGGGCAGTTGTCAAGGTTTTTCCGTTGGTTCCAGTGACCACGACAATCTCGTAGTTCTTAGCTAGGTTTTGTAAAATATCTTTATCAAATTGAAGGGCAAGTTTTCCTGGGAGCGTACTTCCACGGCCAAGACGACTTAAAACGAAGTGGGAAGAACGTCCAGCAAGAAGGCCCAAAGTAGTTTTTAATTTCATGTTTCTATTATATCATAAAAGAGGGAAAAGACAGATTTGAGATTCCTAAGAAGTAAAAACAGCCCATAGAGGGCTGTCAGTTAAGATGAGATTTCAACTTAAATCGCAAACAAGTCATTCAAGTTCTCAGCCAAGGTTGGGTGAGTGAAGATTTGTTTTGTGAAGTAAGTGTAAGGAATCTTGTTGTCCATGGCAACAGTGATGATGTTGATGATTTCTTGAGAACCTTCTGAGAAGATGCTTGCTCCAAGAATTTCTTTTGTTTCAGTATTAACAACAGCTTTGAAAGCTCCGCGAAGGTCTCCGTTTACGTGACCACGAGGCATTGCTGCAACAGGGATTTCCTTAACGGCGTATGGAAGTTTCAAATCAGCCGCTTGGCTTTCAGTCAAACCAACTTGTGAAAGTGCAGGTGTGATGAACATAGTGTTTGGTACATTGAGACGGTCTTCAAGTGTGTAGCTGCCATCTCCAGCAAGGTAGCTGTAAACAACACGGAAGTCATCAAGTGAAATGTAAGTAAATTGAAGTCCACCGTTGACATCCCCAACTGCAAAGACACCAGGAACGTTTGTTTGGCAGTGTTTGTCTACTTTAATAGCGCCACGTTCAGTTAGTTCAATGTCTGTATTTTCAAGTTGAAGTGGTTCTACGTTTGGTTTGCGTCCAGTTGCGTAGAGAAGGGCATCGAAACGGTAAGTTTCGTTTTCAGTTACGACAAGCACTTGGTCACCGTCGTTTTTAATTTCAGTGGTACGGATATTTTGAAGCAATTCAATGCCGTCTTCTTCCATGTATTGTTTAGCAAGAGCAGCGATTGAAGGTTCTGCACGAGGAAGGAAAGTATCCAAGGCATCTAGAACTGTAACCTTGCTTCCAAGTTTGTTGTAAAGACCAGCAAATTCAAGACCGATATTTCCGCCACCAAGGACTCCAAGTTTTTCAGGCAATTTGTCCAAGTTTTGGATCCCTGTTGAGTCAAAGACGTTTTTGCTTGTAGCAAGTCCTGGAATTGGCAAGACGTTTGAAACAGCACCAGTGTTGATGACGATTGTTTCAGCAGTCAGTTCTTTCTTTTCATCACCAGCTTGGATTTCGATGACTTTATTCGAAAGGAAGTGAGCTTCCGCATCAAAGATATCCACGCCTGTACCAGCAACAGTCGCATAGTTTTTACCGTTGAGGCGACCAGTGATAGTGTTTTTGGTAGCAATCACTTCTTCAAAAGACAAATCTTTCTCAGCAGCAACTAGCAAAGTCTTAGTTGGGATACAACCAATGTTGATACAAGTTCCACCGTACATAGCTTTGCTACGTTCAACGAGGGCAACTTTTTTGCCAGCTGAAGCCAATTTACCAGCTAGTGTTTTACCAGCTTTACCAAATCCGATAACGATTAAATCATAAGTTAACATTTAGAGTTCCTCCTATTCGAATTTCATTCTAGCACAAGAAAAAAACTTTTGCACAATTCTGCTACGCTTTAAAAAAGTTTATGAAATAGTGGAAAGTTTAACTTTATTTTCTCAAAAAAATCGTTTACATGACTTTATCGACGGATTGGGCTATCTTTTGCTTCTCTCTTGTGTTATACTAGATAGGTTGCAAAGAAAACAGTACTTTTCTTTTGTGGAAAAGAAGCAACACGATTTTGTATCCAGTATATGAAAATACGTCATAAAAAGAAAAGTATAAACTAAGCCCTATAGGGTGGCTTCGCACCACCTTTAGAAAGAAGAATAACGTGAAATTTAATGAATTAAACTTGTCTGCTGATTTGCTAGCAGAGATTGAAAAAGCTGGTTTTGTAGAAGCCAGTCCTATCCAAGAACAAACTATTCCCTTGGCCCTTGAAGGCAAGGACGTTATCGGTCAAGCTCAGACTGGTACAGGAAAAACTGCAGCCTTTGGTTTGCCAACCCTTGAAAAAATACGTACAGAAGAAGCGACCATCCAAGCCTTGGTCATCGCTCCAACTCGTGAACTAGCTGTCCAAAGTCAAGAAGAACTCTTCCGCTTTGGTCGTAGTAAGGGAGTCAAAGTCCGCTCAGTATATGGCGGATCAAGCATTGAAAAACAAATTAAGGCTCTTAAATCTGGTGCCCATATCGTGGTGGGAACTCCAGGTCGCCTCTTGGACTTGATTAAACGCAAGGCCTTGAAATTACAAGATATTGAAACTCTTATCCTTGACGAAGCGGATGAAATGCTCAACATGGGCTTCCTTGAAGACATTGAAGCTATCATTTCTCGTGTCCCTGAAAGCCGTCAAACCTTACTTTTCTCAGCAACTATGCCAGATGCCATCAAACGTATCGGTGTTCAGTTTATGAAAGAACCTGAGCATGTGAAGATTGCGGCTAAGGAATTGACAACAGAATTGGTTGACCAGTACTATATTCGTGTTAAAGAACAAGAAAAATTTGATACCATGACCCGTCTCATGGATGTAGAACAGCCTGAGCTTGCTATCGTATTTGGTCGTACAAAACGCCGTGTAGATGAATTGACTCGTGGTTTGAAAATCCGTGGCTTCCGTGCAGAAGGAATTCATGGAGACCTAGACCAAAACAAACGTCTTCGTGTCCTTCGTGACTTTAAAAATGGCAATCTTGATGTTTTGGTTGCGACAGACGTTGCAGCACGTGGGTTGGATATTTCAGGTGTGACCCATGTCTATAACTACGATATTCCACAAGATCCTGAAAGTTATGTTCACCGTATCGGTCGCACAGGTCGTGCCGGTAAGTCAGGTCAGTCTATTACTTTCGTATCACCAAATGAAATGGGCTACCTCCAAATCATTGAGAATTTGACTAAGAAACGCATGAAAGGTCTCAAACCTGCAAGTGCAGAAGAAGCATTTCAAGCTAAAAAACACGTAGCTCTCAAGAAAATTGAACGTGATTTTGCAGATGAGACTATCCGTGCCAACTTTGAGAAATTTGGTAAGGATGCTCGTAAGCTAGCTGCCGAATTTACTCCAGAAGAATTGGCAATGTATATCTTGAGTCTGACTGTTCAAGATCCAGATAGTCTTCCTGAAGTGGAGATTGCGCGTGAAAAACCACTGCCATTTAAACCATCAGGTAATGGATTCGGTGTTAAAGCTAAGGGAGGTCGTGGAGGCCGTCGTGGGGATGACCGTCGAGACCGTGATCGCCGTGGCAATGGTCGTCGTGATGATTTCAAAAAAGGAAGTCGTGGCAATGATCGTTTTGATAAGGAAAAACGTTACCGTAAGGATAATAAAAAACCACGCAATACTTCAAGCGAAAAGCAAACAGGATTTGTGATTCGTAACAAAGGCGATAAATAAGAAAAAGCGGTTCAAAATGAATCGCTTTTTTATATAAGGAGACCGAATGGAAAAGAAAGATAAATAAAATATATATATTATCTTCTTGTAATATTATGATACACAAAAATAGGGAGCTTGTCAATAGAAAAGAAGCAATTTAATTAAAAATATTCTTGTTTTTTCAAATTGCAATTAAATAAGCAATTTTCAGATAATAATTGAAAATTCAAGCTGTTTATGTTATAATGATAGCGATTAAATTCGAGGTGAAAAATGGCACATTTATTAGAAAAAACTAGAAAAATTACTTCTATCCTGAAGCGCTCGGAGGAGCAGTTACAGGAAGAGCTTCCCTACAATGCGATTACACGTCAGCTTGCTGATATTATTGATTGTAACGCCTGTATTGTTAACAGCAAGGGTCGTCTTCTTGGCTATTTTATGCGTTATAAAACCAATACAGATCGCGTGGAGCAATTCTTCCAAACTAAGATTTTCCCGGATGACTATGTACAGGGCGCGAACATGATTTACGATACAGAAGCCAATCTGACGGTTGATCATGATTTAAGTATTTTCCCTGTGGAGAGTCGTGCAGACTTTCCAGATGGTTTGACGACTATTGCACCGATTCATGTATCAGGGATTCGCCTTGGTTCTTTGATTATTTGGCGCAATGATAAAAAATTCGAAGACGAGGATTTGATCCTTGTTGAGATAGCGAGTACCGTGGTTGGGATTCAACTCCTTAACTTCCAGCGTGAAGAAGATGAGAAAAATATCCGTCGCCGTACTGCTGTTACCATGGCGGTTAATACTCTGTCTTACTCCGAACTCCGTGCTGTTTCAGCAATTTTAGGGGAATTAAATGGAAATGAAGGTCAGTTAACTGCGTCTGTGATTGCAGATCGTATCGGAATCACCCGCTCTGTGATTGTCAATGCCCTTCGTAAACTTGAGTCTGCAGGGATTATTGAAAGTCGCTCACTTGGAATGAAGGGAACCTATCTTAAGGTCTTGATTTCAGATATTTTTGAAGAAGTGAAGAAAAGAGATTACTAATGACTAAGGCTTTAATTTCGATTGATTATACAGAAGATTTCGTTGCTGATAGTGGAAAATTGACAGCAGGCGCTCCAGCTCAGGCGATTTCGGATGCCATCAGCAAGGTAACTCGATTAGCTTTTGAACGAGGAGATTACATCTTCTTTACAATAGATGCTCATGAAGAAAACGATTGTTTCCATCCAGAAAGCAAGCTGTTTCCTCCTCACAATTTGATTGGGACTAGTGGACGGAATTTATACGGAGATTTGGGGACCTTTTATCAAGAGCATGGTTCAGACAGTCGTGTCTTTTGGATGGATAAACGCCATTACTCAGCTTTTTCAGGGACTGACCTGGATATCCGTTTGAGAGAGCGTCGGATTTCTACAGTTATCTTAACAGGAGTCTTGACGGATATCTGTGTCCTGCATACAGCTATAGATGCCTATAATCTAGGATATGACATCGAAATTGTTAAACCAGCTGTTGCTTCCATCTGGCCTGAAAATCACCAATTTGCCCTTGGACATTTCAAAAATACACTCGGAGCTAAGTTAGTAGATGAAAATCTAAATGAAATTTCAGAGTAACTTGGTTGATGAAATGAAGAAAATTGAAAAAAAGTGTTGACAAGCATCCTAAAAGTTGATATACTAGTAAAGTAATCGACGCGGGGATGGCGGAATTGGCAGACGCGCAGGACTAAGGATCCTGTGACCGCTTTAGGTCGTGAGGGTTCAAGTCCCTCTCTCCGCATAGGATAAGAGTTAGCTTAGGCTAGCTCTTTTTTATCTAATTCAAGTAGAGCAAAAAATTTTTGCTCTTTTTTTGTATTTCATAAACATTTCATATTTGGATTTTATAATAGTCTTACAAATATGGAGGTGACAAATGAATCCAATCCAAAGAGCTTGGGCCTATGTCAGCAGAAAACGACTGAGAAGTTTTATTTTATTTCTGATTTTATTGGTCCTCTTAGCAGGAATTTCAGCCTGTTTGACGCTGATGAAGTCCAACAAGACAGTAGAAACCAATCTTTATAAATCACTCAATACATCTTTTTCTATTAAGAAGATAGAAAATGGTCAGACCTTCAAGTTGTCAGATTTATTATCAGTGAGCAAGATTAAGGGACTAGAACATGTCTCCCCTGAACTCGAGACGGTCGCAAAGTTAAAAGACAAGGAAGCGGTGAGTGGAGAGCAGAGCGTGGAGCGTGATGATTTATCAGCTGCGGACAAGAACTTGGTTAGCTTAACAGCTCTTGAAGATTCATCTAAGGATGTGACCTTTACTAGCTCGGCTTTCAACTTAAAAGAAGGGCGACACCTTCAAAAAGGGGATTCCAAGAAAATCCTGATCCACGAAGAGTTGGCTAAGAAGAACGATCTTTCGCTTCATGACAAGATTCGCTTGAATGCTGGACAGTCAGAATCTGGCAAAGGGCAAACAGTGGAGTTTGAGATTGTTGGAGTCTTTTCTGGTAAAAAACAGGAGAAATTCACAGGTTTGTCTTCTGACTTCAGTGAAAACCAGGTCTTTACAGATTATGAAAGTAGCCAAAGCCTTTTGGGAAATAGTGAACCTCAAGTCAGTGCAGCCCGCTTCTATGTAGAAAATCCTAAGGAAATGGACGGACTCTTGAAGCAGGTGGAAAACTTGGCCTTGGAAAATCAAGGCTACCAAGTCGAGAAGGAAAACAAGGCCTTTGAACAGATTAAAGACTCAGTTGCAACCTTCCAAACCTTCCTCACTATTTTCCTTTATGGGATTATGATATCAGGAGCAGGAGCCTTAATTCTGGTTTTGTCTCTCTGGTTGAGAGAGCGGGTCTACGAAGTGGGAATTTTACTTGCACTTGGAAAAGGCAAGAGCTCGATCTTCCTACAATTTTGTTTAGAGGTTGTTTTGGTGTCTCTTGGAGCTTTGTTTCCAGCATTTGTTGCAGGAAATGCAATCACATCTTACCTACTCCAAACACTACTAGCAAGTGGAGATCAGGCAGCCTTACAAGACACGCTAGCCAAAGCAAGTGGTTTATCAGCCAGCATCCTATCTTTTGCAGAGTCCTATGTCTTTCTGTTGTTGATTAGTTGCTTATCTGTAGCCCTTTGTTTCCTATTCTTATTTAGAAAATCGCCTAAAGAAATTTTATCATCTATTAGTTAAGAAGGAGAAATCATGACTTTATTACAATTACAAGATGTTACCTACCGTTATAAGAACACTGCTGAAGCAGTCCTATATCAGATCAATTATAATTTTGAACCCGGGAAATTTTACAGTATTATTGGAGAATCAGGAGCAGGAAAATCCACTCTCTTGTCCCTGCTTGCTGGTCTAGATAGTCCTGTTGAAGGTTCTATCCTTTTCCAAGGAGAGGACATTCGTAAGAAAGGCTATTCTTACCATCGCATGCACCATATTTCCTTGGTCTTTCAAAATTATAATTTGATAGATTATCTTTCTCCACTGGAAAATATCCGCTTGGTCAACAAAAAGGCAAGCAAGGATACACTTCTTGAGCTTGGTTTGGATGAAAGTCAGATCAAGCGGAATGTTCTCCAGTTATCAGGTGGTCAACAGCAACGTGTTGCCATTGCTCGTAGTTTGGTCTCAGAAGCTCCAGTCATTCTAGCTGATGAGCCAACAGGAAATTTGGATCCTAAGACTGCTGGAGATATTGTCGAACTGCTCAAATCACTTGCTCAGAAAACAGGTAAATGTGTCATTGTCGTAACCCACAGTAAAGAAGTGGCACAAGCGTCAGATATTACACTTGAGTTGAAGGATAAGAAACTGACTGAAACTCGCAATACTACGAAATAATACGCGCTTTTTTCTGTTAGAACTATAAAATAGAACAACATCTAGAAAGGGAACCTATGTTACACAACGCATTTGCCTATGTTACAAGGAAGTTTTTCAAATCGATTGTCATCTTCCTGATTATTCTCCTCATGGCGAGCTTGAGTTTGGTCGGCTTGTCAATCAAGGGAGCTACTGCCAAGGCTTCTCAGGAGACATTTAAAAATATCACCAACAGCTTCTCCATGCAGATTAACCGTCGCGTCAATCAAGGTACGCCACGTGGTGCTGGGAATATTAAGGGTGAAGATATCAAAAAAATCACCGAAAACAAGGCCATCGAGTCTTATGTTAAACGCATCAACGCTATCGGGGATTTGACTGGCTATGAACTTATTGAAACGCCAGATACCAAGAAAAATCTGACACCTGACCGTGCCAAACATTTTGGAAGTAGCTTGATGATTACAGGTGTCAATGACTCTTCTAAAGAAGACAAGTTTGTCTCTGGTTCTTATAAGTTGGTCGAAGGTGAGCACCTAACCAACGACGACAAGGACAAGATCCTCCTGCACAAGGACTTGGCAGCCAAACACGGCTGGAAAGTAGGGGATAAGGTCAAACTAGACTCTAATATCTACGATGCCGATAATGAAAAAGGTGCCAAGGAAACAGTCGAAGTGACAATCAAGGGACTCTTTGATGGTCACAATAAGTCGGCAGTAACCTATTCACAAGAACTATACGAAAATACAGCTATCACAGACATTCACACTGCTGCAAAACTTTATGGATACACAGAAGACACAGCTATTTATGGGGACGCAACCTTCTTTGTGACAGCGGACAAAAACTTGGATGATGTTATGAAAGAGTTGAATGGCATCAGTGGTATCAACTGGAAGAGCTATACTTTAGTTAAGAGCTCCTCTAACTACCCAGCTCTTGAGCAATCCATCTCTGGTATGTACAAGATGGCCAATCTCCTCTTCTGGGGTAGCTTGAGCTTCTCAGTCCTTCTCCTTGCCCTCTTGCTCAGCCTTTGGATCAACGCCCGTCGCAAGGAGGTGGGAATCCTCCTCTCTATCGGTCTCAAGCAGGCAAGTATCTTGGGTCAATTTATCATAGAATCCATCTTAATTGCTATCCCTGCTCTTGTTTCTGCTTATTTCCTAGCCAGCTACACAGCGCGTGCAATCGGAAATACTGTTCTTGCCAATGTCACTTCAGGTGTTGCCAAACAGGCTAGCAAGGCTGCTCAAGCATCTAACCTTGGTGGTGGTGCAGAAGTAGATGGCTTTAGCAAGACCTTGTCGAGCCTAGACATTTCTATTCAGACATCAGACTTTATCATCGTCTTTGTCCTTGCCTTGGTTCTAGTGGTTCTAGTTATGGCGCTTGCTTCAAGCAATCTCCTTAGAAAACAGCCAAAAGAACTCTTGCTGGATGGCGAATAAGTTAGAAAAAATGATTCTGGAAATAGAGAAAGCATCTTGTTTTTCTATTCAAGAATGGTGGATAGAGAATGGCTATTTAACAATACAAAATAGAGCTGAAAGTAGTGGTGAAAATCATTGCTTTCAGTTGCTTTCCTTGTACTTTAGTACTTAAATATGATATACTAAAGTTATGGAATTTATTAGAAAGGGGTTTCATAACTTATATATGGAATTGTGCATAAAAATCTATAGAAATCTTATCTTGAAAATAGATAGATAAATCTGTAGAAGCCTATCCATATCGCAAACATAGGCTAGTAGACCTAGGCAGGGTATACTTTGGAAAATATAGAATAGTGAGGAAAAATAAACATTATGAGACAAACAAATGTTAGAGGAAGCTTGTCCCTCCGTGGTTTTAGAAAATTAAGAACTGGTGCAATTGTTGCGACAGGTGTGATTCTACTAGGTCTGGGCTTTTTAGCTCCAACTGTATCAGCTAATGAACAAGATGGTGTCTGGGTAGCCAGAACAGTTGCAGAAGTAAAAGCTGATATTCAAAATATAAACAATTTATCACACTACACAATTAAGTGGGGAGATACACTGAGTGCTATTAGTGGGGCAACGGGGCTATCTGTTGATAGTTTGGTTGAGATAAATCGTATTGCAAATAGAGATTTGATTTTTGCTAATAATAAATTGTATTTTAGCGAAGAAGCTTTTCTAAAAGATGGAAATACAGAAGTAAAAAGACAGCAAGTGTCGATTGATAATTCTGGTAGCCGTCAAAGTTATGAAGTTGAAACAAAGACAGATACTGTAACTGGAGAGCAAACTACTACTGTTAAACAAACGACACCAGTAGTTGTGGAAACACCAGCAGTATCAGCACCGAAATCAGAAACCTCAGTCTCAGTTGCGCCAAAAGCGGAAGAGCCAGTGACACCGGCACCGAAAGAAGAGACTCCATCGACACCAGCGCCAAAAGTGGAAGA
>NZ_JASOOK010000037.1:0-13519 GCF_030217725.1 Streptococcus sp. UMB1203
TTCCACTGGTTTTTACGATTTTTATCAGACTAACTTCCACTTGGATTAACGGTGGAAGTTAGTTTGGGAATTTAGCTTTTTCGTAAAAATTTCATATAAAAAAACCGAGGATTTCCCCGGTTTCAATTTCTTATAGGTAAAGGAATTTGAAGATAGCTACTGCCGCAATTGCTGCTGCGATCGGTGCTACTACTGGTACCCAAGAGTACCACCATTTTGAATCACCTTTGTGCTCACCAAGAACTGATTTTGGAAGGAAAGCATGAAGGAGACGTGGTCCCAAGTCACGGGCTGGGTTCAAGGCAGGTCCTGTAGGTCCACCAAGTGAAGTTACCAAGGCCATAACAAGGAATCCAAGTGCCAAGTGAGCAATTCCAAGACCAGATGTCATAAATGGTGCCACTTGTTCTTTAGCTTGGTCAAGTGCTGCTGTTACTTGCTCTTGAGGAATTGTTTGACCTTGAGTAGTTGCTTGAGCAACTTGAGCATTGATAGCGGCTTGTGCTTTTGATACTAGTTCAGCACCAAAGAAGTTTTTAGTCATACCAAGGGCTGCAAAGAAAAGAACAAATGAACCAACAAACTCGTTTACAAAACCGTTAACAGTTGCTGCGAAACGTGCTTCTTTTGTACCATTATCCAAACTTGAAATGGTTGAGAAAGTACCCAAGATATTGTTTGGATTTTCAGTTTTCAAGTAATATGGGCGGTGTGTTGCCACAACCAAGGCTTGACCAAAGATAGCACCCAAAACTTGTGCAAGGATATAAGGCGCTACTTGTGCCCAAGGGAAAAGACCGCTAATCGCAAGTCCAAGAGTGAAGGCTGGGTTGATGTGGTTACCTGATACGTTACCAAACATCAAGGCTGGAATCATAACCCCCATACCATAACCAACAGCGATAACGATCCAGCCACTTTGGTGACCTTTCGTACCTTTAAGTTCAACGTTGGCAACTGCACCATTTCCAAGAATGATCAAAATAGCAGTGGCCAAAAATTCAGTGGCATATTTAATTGCCCATGTGAAATCCATTTGATAGATTCTCCTTAAAATTTTTTAGACAATCCTTATTCTATCAATTTTTATATCTTTTAGCAATATGTTTTCTAAAAGAATATATGAGAAAGCGGTTTTATTTCTTATAAAAAACAAAAGGATTAAGGGAGTAATTTTCCTTAATCCGAAAGTTCTTATTCTTGACGTTGTCCGAAATCTGCAATCATTTGCTCCATTTCTTGTCGACTCGGAGTTGTCAGCATATAAAGGTAATCTCCTTGAAGTTCCGCAAAGGCAGCTGGCATGATTTTTTTAACCTTGAACTGCTGGCTGTATTTAGCAAGTAAGTCCTCCTCAGAATAGACATAGTGAGCATTTGCACGACGTGATGTAGCCAAACAATACTGAGGTTCAAAGTCTGTTACTGGGAACTCTTCTCCTGCGACAATAGCTGCATAGCCACGATAGAGATCCAAGGAATGAGCAAAATTATAAACATCGATAGTGAATCCACCTGCAGGGCGGTTATTGTACTCAATAGCGATGTAATCGTCCCCCTCGCGGAAGAACTCGATATGGAAGAAACGTTCTTTCATACCAAATTCTTTGACAATTGCCTCACCATATTTACGTAATTTTGGATCCATATCCTTAAGAACATAGTAAGAATTGTCCATCTTATAAATCATGAGATCAAGCGGTGTATAGGCGTAGTCAAAGGTTGTTGAAAAGACAATTTTACCATCCTTGTCCACAAGACCATCAAAAGTGCAGATTTCACTGGAAGTGACAAATTTTTCAAAGAAATAAACGGTTGAATGGTCCCATTCAGCCTTGAAGTGATTGATATCGTCTTCTGTTTCAAGCTTAAAGGTCGCAGCTGCTCCCACTCCGTTATCAGGTTTGGCAATCATTGGAAGGCCGATTTCGTTCACTGCTTGATCAACATCTGCTTCCGTCTTGATAACAGCTCCAGGGACCACAGGGACACCTGCTTTTCTGAAAAGCTTCTTCATTTCAGACTTAAATTTCGTCTTTTTGAGCTCCTCTGGTTTGGCACCAAAAACATTGAATTGTTCTCTGAGTGTTGCGTCTAGCTCTAGCCAATATTCATTGTGGGACTCGATGCGGTCAATTGGGCCATGTTTATAAAAGAGAAAAGCAACTGCACGTTTGACTTCGTCTACATTTTCAAGATTATCTACACGGAAATACTCGGTCAGGCTATTGCGCAAAGGTTCATCCAATTGCTCGTAAGGTTCTTGGCCAATTCCCAAGACTGTGATGCCTTTATTAGCTAGTTCAATCGTAAACTGTTGAAAGTTTTGCGGATAGTAGGGAGAAATAACAAGGTAATTCATAGGTAACTCCTTTTATAGATAGAGATTGCTGAGGAAATAAGGCATTTGTTTGCGCCACCATTCCCAATCGTGGGCGACATCGTGTCCCCATTCAGCAAACCAGGCTGGAATTTGTTTCTGGTCAAAGGCTTCTTTGAGCTTGTAGAAAGACGGTAGTCCGTCATGTTCCCAGGCTCCATGACCCGTACACAGTACAATCTCTGCCTGACGGTAACGATCGATAAACCAGCCGTCGTTCTGATTCCAGATATAATCTACTGGCGAGTTTTGATAAATAGCATCGTCATTGTAGTAATTGCCGACAAAGAAACGTGCATCGTAAACACCACTAAGAGCAATCACCTTGGTAAAGACATCTGGATGCTGAAGGAAGAAATTGAGTGCATGGTAGGCGCCCATTGAGCAGCCTGTCGTCATCATGCCATCAAACCAACCTGTCTTATGCTTGATAAAAGGAATGGCCTCCTCAATCACATAGCGTTCATAGGCACGGTGCATCTCTGCTTGGTCGTGACCATTTTTCCAAGTGGCCAACCAGCTCTCACTATCCACACTAGATAGGGTAAAGAACTGAACACGGCCTTCCTCGATAAAGGAAGCACAGGCATCAATCATGCCAAAATCATAGTATTCATTGTGACTGCCACCAGATGAAGCAAAGACCACAACTGGAATCCCAGCATGCCCATAACGGTTGAGGTACATTTCACGGTTGAGGTGACCACTCCAGTGACTAAGATGTTCAATATGCATGGCTTTCTCCTTTCTTAACTTACCATTTTTCTGCAAAAAATCTCAGACAGTCTGGTAAGTTCTGCGACCATGGAATCTCACTATGGATGGCACCAGACTGAACTTTCAAGACAAGATTATCCAGATGAACCCCCCCAGCAATCAAATCATGGTAATAGCGAAGCGTCGAGTCGATATAGGCTTGTTTGATATTGCCAGCCATCAAGGTCTTGTCTGTGTCATCTGCTTCTTCTGTTCCTACATAGATGAAGATGCGCTGGTCAGGCGACAGTTTTTGGCGCTCGATATAACAGTTAAATGCTTCTTGGTGGAGCCAGTTTGCAGATGAAAAGACGCCTAGGCAACCAATTTGGTCTTGGTATTCCAAACCGATAAATTGGGTAATATTGCCTCCTAGTGAGGAACCAATCATAGCCGTATGCTGGCGGTCAGCTTTGGTACGGTAGGTCTCATCGATAAAAGGTTTGACCACATCCATGATAAACTCGGCATACTCCACACCTTTACCGCCAAACTGCTGCCCCGGAATAGGAGATTCTTTGAACTTCCAAGCCGCATACTCATTCATCCGTCCCATACCATCATTGTCAATAGCAACGACAATCATGCGACTGATATCCGGATTTCGTTTAATAGCTGGAATAATCTTCCATGAATGGCCAATAAAAGATTCTTTACTATAAAAAACATTTTGCCCGTCATGAAAGTAAACAACAGGATAGGAACGATCCGTATCTTTCTCATAATCTTTAGGCAGAAGAACACGTACACGGCGTTCCTTACCTGTATAAGGAACCTTTAGTTTATGCTCTTTCATCTTTAAATAAAAGTAGGATTGATTCATTGTCAGAAAACTCTCTATATTCAAAATTTTATTTTATTATATCACAATTATAGAAAAAAAGTTAGTTTTGCTTCCATTTTTGGATTAAAAACTAACTTTTTTATTTATTTTTTCTAAATTCTTTTGGATTTTCTGATTAGAGGAGATTGTCAATCAAGTCGTCCACTTCATCTTTTTTAGCTTGAGGTGTAATTTCAGTAATCATAATTCCAGCCACTGCTCGCTCAACTAAACCTTCCACATCCATACGTGCTTCGTACTGCTCCGCATTCTTAATCTTAGGATTAGTCTTAGGACGATCTGGTGCAAAAATCGTACAGCAGTCTTCAAATGGCTGGATTGAAATGTCAAAGGTATCGATTTCTTGTGCAATATCAATGATTTCCAACTTATCCATGGTTACAACTGGGCGGATGATGGGAGTGTTAGTAACGGCATTGATAGCCTGCATGCTTTCAAGGGTTTGGCTGGCTACTTGACCTAGACTCTCCCCATTGATGATAACCAAACCATTTCGTACCTCACGAATACGGTCGGTAATCCGCATCATAAAGCGACGAGTTAAAGTCATCAAATAAGCCTCTGGCGCTTTAGCCTTGATTTCCTCTTGAATCTCAGTGAAAGGCACCTCGATAAACTGGATATTGCCTCCGAACTTGGTCAATTTACGAGTCAAATCTTGGGCTTTTTTAAGGGCACCAGGACTCGTGTAAGGTGGGCTAGCAAAGTGAACAGCTTCGATATCCACTCCACGTTTCAAAGCAAGATAACCTGCTACAGGGGAGTCAATTCCTCCTGACAACATAAGCATCCCTTTACCTGAAGTTCCAACTGGCAAACCACCAGCTCCACGAATGGTTTCATAGGAAAGGTAGGCCGCCTCTTCACGAATCTCTACTTGGAGATTGATGTCGGGACTTTTCATTTGAGCTTGCACATTTGGAATGGCTTCGAATACGGCCCCTCCAAGGGTTTGATTGAGTTCACGACTATCCAACTCAAAATTGTGGTCGCTACGCTTGCTAGAGATTTTGAAAGTCATTCCTTCTTTGTAAATATCTTTCATAATCTCTTGGACAGCAGACTTCAAAGTTTCTACAGATTTTTCAACCTTGTATACAGGGGAAAAATTTTGAATCCCAAAAACTTGTTTGAGTGATTCTGCTACCGCTGTGTAATCAGCTCCATTAAGGTAAGCATGGGCACGGTCGCGATCTGCCGTTACCTTAACTTGGGGATAGATAGACAAAACGTCTGAAATATTATTGCGAAGTTTATTGATGAAACGCATACGGTTTTTGCCTTTGGTTGACAGCTCACCGTAGCGAATCATAATTTCTGAATACTGCATGAATGCTCCTATCTTACTTTTCTAGTTTGATTGTAAATCAATTTTAACTTGGTCAAAAACTGCTCGACCTGACTCATATCATTTTCAAGGTCTAGGCTAAGACGCACAGCTGACTGGGCCTTATCTTTATCCACTCCCATGGCAATCAGGGTTCCGGCTGGTTTCCCTGCCTTGGACGAACAAGCAGAAGTCGTAGAAATAAAAATATCATAGTCTTCAAAGGCGTGAACGATAACTTCTCCACGAACACCCTTGATTCCAAAAGTCAGGATATGAGGGGAAAAGTCTTCCTCATCTGAAAAGATAAAAATATCTGGATAGTCCAGAAGGGCTTGACGAATCACTGCCTTCATCTGTCCTGTCTTACTCGTAAAGAAATCTAGCTTTTCCATAGACAAACGCAGAGCCTTGGCTGTCGCTGCAATCCCTGCCACATTTTCAGTCGTCGAACGATAATCACGCTCCTGACCACCACCTGTTAAAAGAGGCGTAATCTTCTTGCCAGACTTGATATAAACAAATCCAACCCCTCGAACTCCGTGAAATTTGTGACTAGAGAAAGTTGCAAAATCCACTCGTTCTGTCAGATACTTTTCAGTCGAAATTTTAGCAAGTGCCTGAACAGCATCAACATGGAAGGAAATAGTTGGTTTGTCTGCTAACAGTTCTGAAATAGTCTCAATGGGCTGAACAGAGCCGATTTCATTATTCACAGCCATGATGGAAACGAGGGTCGTATCAGGTCGTATCAAATCTGCTAGCGCCTCAACATCTACAAATCCTTTCTCATCAACTGGAGCAAAATCCACTTCAAATCCTTGACTTTTCAACCAGAGGGCTGATTCCTTAACTGCCGGATGTTCAATGGCTGATACAATGATGTGCTTTCCAAACTGGGCTTTTTCAAAGGCCACTCCCTTGATGACCCAGTTATCCCCTTCTGTCCCACCAGAAGTAAAGAAGATTTCATCGCTTTTCTTACCGATTAAATCTGCAATCTGTTTGCGAGAAGCATCTAAGATTCGTGTTGCCTGGTCTCCCAAACGATGGAGACTAGATGGATTTCCTAAAATTTTTGAAGCCACCTGCATATAGGTTTCAAGGGCTTCAGGATAGGGCTTTGTCGTTGCCGAATTATCAAAGTAAATCATGTTTTCTCACGCTTTCTAAAATCACTCCTTCTATTGTATCATGAAACGGAGCTTGCGACAAGAAAGGGCAATTCCTCTTTTTTTAAGATTTTTTTAAAGAAATGAGGTATAATAAATTTTAATTAAAGGAGAGAATGCATGTCTAATTATCGTAGAACTTCAAAACCAAAAACAGAACACATCAAAAAAGGCTTTACGGTCTTTCAAAAAACCGTTGCTACTATCGGTAGTATCCTTGGATTAATTACCGCAAGTATCACTATCATGAACGCCTTGGATAATAACAAAAATACTAAAAAAGAACCTACGACAACCCAGACCACAACAATTGTCAAAGAAATTCAAAAGGAATCACCTCAAGAAAACACTAGTCCTAATAAGGAAAATAACACTTCTCAAGAAAAAACACAACAAGAGGAAACACCAAAATCCAGTGTCAAAGAAGAGAAAAAAGAAGAGCAGAAAACATCAACTCAGGACTCTACTACACCTGCTCCAAGTAAACCTACCACTGAAAATGAAAAACAGTCCAATCCTCCAACTTCAGAAAATAAAACTAATCAATAATCACTAAAATAGCCTCCTTCCAAACTTGGAAAGAAGCTATTTTTTATTGTTGTAAAACTTTTCTTGGTTTGGTTCCTTCAGCTGGACCAATGACACCTGCCATTTCGAGTTCTTCCATAAGGCGGGTCGCACGGTTAAATCCAACTGATAAACGACGCTGAATCATGGACGCACTAGCTTTCTGGGTCTCAATGACCAAAGCCTTGGCTTCTTCAAAAAGCGGATCTCCACCAGTTTCACCATCTGAAAATTCACCTTCATTTTCAGAAACCTCACCTGGATCAAAACTCTCATCGTAGTCCGCATCAGCCTGAGCCTTGATGAAGTTTACGATGCGCTCGACATCATCATCCGAGATAAAGGAGCCTTGGAGACGTACTGGATGATTTTCATCAATCGGTTTAAAAAGCATGTCTCCTCGACCAAGTAGTTTTTCTGCTCCATTTTCATCCAAAATAGTACGGGAGTCTGTCCCTGATGAAACTGCGAAAGCGACACGAGATGGGACATTGGCCTTGATCAAACCAGAAATGACATCAACCGATGGGCGCTGAGTTGCAAGAATCATGTGGATACCTGCAGCACGCGCCTTCTGTCCCAAACGGATAATGGCATCTTCTACTTCCTTGCTGGCAACCATCATGAGGTCTGCCAACTCATCTACAATTACGACAATGAGTGGTAACGGAATCTGCTTGTACTCAGATTGAGCATTAAACTCTTCTACTTTAGCATTAAAGCCTGCAATATTCCGAACTCCCACTTTGGCAAAGAGTTCATAACGATTTTCCATCTCATCCACGACCTTTTGAAGGGCCTTGCTGGCCTTACGTGGATTGGTCACAACTGGAATCAAGAGATGGGGAATATCATTGTAAACGGACAATTCAACCATCTTGGGGTCGACCATCATAAATTTAACTTGATCAGGTCTAGCCTTCATAAGAATGCTAGCGATAATGCCGTTAACTGCTACCGACTTCCCTGAACCCGTTGAACCTGCAACTAGCAAGTGGGGCATTTTAGAAAGGTCAAAAGCTCTTGCGGTACCATTAACTGCCTTCCCTAGAGGAATTTCCAAGAGATTTTCTGCTTTCGTTTGAGATTGTTCCCATAGTTCTCGGAAAGAAACGGTTGCAATTTCAGAGTTAGGTACTTCTATTCCGACCAGAGATTTTCCAGGGATTGGTGCTTCAATCCGGACATCCTTGGCCGCCAAGGCTAGAGCGAGGTCATCTGCCAGATTGGAAATGCGGTTGACCCGTACACCAACTGCTGGCTTAACTTCATACTTGGTCACTGATGGGCCAATTTCAGCCCGTTCCACCGTCACCTTGATACCAAAGCTAGCAAAGGTTTCTTCTAGTATTTTGATATTTTCTCGGACAATTTTCTTCTCTTTAGACTGATCCTTTGGTTTATCTGGGGCAAAGAGTTGTAAGCTTGGAAGTTTGTATTCAAGGGCTTCCTTGGCTGAAAAATCGACCTGAACATCTTCATCGTCCAATTTTTCTTCTTGTTCAGGGAATTCAAGTTCAGCTTGAGGTAGGATGATTTCTGGTTCCACCCACTCTTCTTCTGGAATAGGTGGAACGTCCAGCACAACATCATCAGTCAGAATTTCACCCGTTTCCATATCAACAGGAGGCAAATCGAGTAAGGCTTTTTCAGCTTTTTCTTGTTCTAATCTAGCCTCTTCCTCAGCCTTTTGACGAGCTTTTTCTTCTTGTTTAACAAAGCGTTCCTCTTTTCGACGCTCATACCCTTCTCGCCATTTGGCAAAGCCTTTACTGAAAAATTCAGCAATATCGTAAACAGACCAAGGACTGACTAGGAGGGCACCTGCTAAAATCAAGATAGAACCAATAAAGTAAGTCCCGATATTGGAGAAGAGAAAGGCGATTGGAATATAAAGAGCGACCCCAATCAAGCCCCCTCCAGCAAAGCTGGTCGTTCGAAAGCCTGTTAAATCCGTCACAACCTGAGCCATGGTTCCTTTTAATACCGACTTGTCCAAACCATATTTCCAAACCAAATAGGCCTCAAAAATCAAGAGCAGGCCAGCAAATATGGTAAAAAAGCCTGATAAGAGCCCTTCCTGTTTTCGTATCCACTTGAAAAAGAAGAGATAGATCAATAGGGCAACTATTACCAGATAGGCTAGGCTCCCCACCAACAAGCGAATTAAATTGTAAAGAGTGATACCTGCAGCTCCTAATTTGAAGGCTGCGAAAATCAATAAAAGCGCGATTCCCAAGGAAATCAACATTCGTTGAATCGCTTCTTTTCTTTCGAGTTCTGCTTTAGACGGTCTCCGTCTTGTTTTACTTGTATTCTTGTTTGCCATTCTTCTATTATACCATATTTCACAGGCATTTCGGAAAGAGAAAAAGACTGCACCAAACGGTCCAATCTTTTCATTTTATATCTAATACTCAATGAAAATCAAAGAGCAAACTAGGAAGCTAGCCGCAGGCTGTACTTGAGTACGGCAAGGCGATGCTGACGTGGTTTGAATTTGATTTTCGAAGAGTATAAGTTTTATGCTTGGGGTTTACGTAGATAACCATAGACCACACCACTTACGATTGCTCCTACCAAGACAGAAACGAGGTAAAGAAGGGCATTTGAAGTAAGGGCGATAACGAAGATTCCTCCGTGTGGTGCCATGAGTTTGATACCAGTAAGACCAACGAGTCCACCTGCTACTGCTGAACCAAGGATGAAGCTTGGAATCGCACGAGCTGGGTCAGCTGCACCAAATGGAATTGCTCCCTCGGTGATAAATGACAAGCCCATGATAATATTTGTCAAACCAGAGTTACGTTCTTCTTTGGTAAATTTATCTTTGAAAAGAAGAGTTGCGACAAAGATGGCAAGTGGTGGCACCATTCCTCCAGCCATAACCGCTGCCATGGCTACGGAACCACCTGAAGAAACAGTCGCTGCAAGCGTACCTGTACCAAAGACATAAGCCGCTTTATTGACTGGTCCACCCATGTCAACAGCCATCATTCCACCAAGGACGATACCAAGAAGGACTGCTGAACCTCCTCCAAGACCACCTAGGAAGTCATTCATAGCAGTGTTGATTGCTGCCATTGGGATATTCACAGCTAGCATAACAAATCCAGTCAGGATTGTTCCAAGAAGTGGCAAGATGAGAATTGATTTAGCACCTTCAAGTGAACGAGGAACTTTAACGTATTTCTTGATAGCAAGAACCAAAGCACCTGCGATAAATCCACCAACAAGGGCACCTAGGAAACCAGATGAGACACCTGCGAGAGTTGAAGTTGCTTCACCACCTGCGGCATAAGGAATTTTACCAAAGGCAAAACCTTCTTTGGCAATAGCACCAGCCACGAAACCTGCTACTAAGCCTGGTTTTTCAGCGATAGAGTAGGCAACATAACCTGCAAAGACTGGGAGCATCAAGCCAAAGGCTGCACCACCAATTTTCATGAACATAGAAGCTAACTCATGGTAAGAACCAAGATTGCCAAGTTTTTCATTTGGAACACCCAAAGCACCGTCAATCAAGAAGGCAAGGGCAATCATGATACCACCACCTATAACGAATGGCAACATTTGGGATACACCACTCATCAAGTGTTTGTAGAAGGCCCCACCAAGGCTTTGTTTTTCGTTAGATGCTGTTGCAGCTTGGGCACCATTAGCAGCACGGTAGACTTCAGCATCTCCTGAAAGAGCCATGTTAATCAATTCTTCTGTCTTACGGATACCGTCTGCAACTGGACGATTGATCAATGGTTTGCCATCGAAACGATCCATTTCAACTGCCTTGTCTGCTGCGATGATAACAGCTTTAGCATTGCGGATGTCTTCAGCAGTTAGTTGGTTACCAACACCGCTAGCACCGTTGGTTTCGACCTTGATACCAACACCCATTTCAGCAGCAACTTTTTGAAGGGCTTCTTGGGCCATGTAAGTGTGGGCAATACCTGTCGTACAAGCCGTAACAGCAACGATAAAGTCACCAGAGTTATTGGCAGGTTCTTGAACAGGCTTCTCTGTTTTTTCTGAAGCTTGGTCAAAAAGTTCGATAACTTGGTCGGCTGATGTTACGTTACGAAGTTTGTCAGCAAAACCGTCTTTCATCAAGTATTGAGACAATTCTGCCAATGCTGCCAAGTGGGTGTCATTGGCACCTTCTGGAGCCGCAATCATAAAGAAGAGGTCAGTTGGTTGCCCATCCAAACTCTCGTAGTTAACACCCTTGTTTGACTTGGCAAATAGAACTGTCGCTTCTTTGACAGCAGCATTTTTGCTATGAGGCATTGCGATACCATCACCCAAACCTGTAGAAGTCAAAGCTTCACGCGCCAAAATTCCTTCTTTAAAGGTTTCAAAATCTGTCACATAACCGTGGTCTGTCAAACTTTTAATCATCTCTTCGATGACAGCAGTTTTTTCAGTTGCCTGCAAATCCAGCAACATGACATCTTTTCTCAATAGGTCTTGAATTTTCATCGTTTTTCTACCTCAACTTTTTCATATGTTTCTTTAATAAATTCTGCCGTTGCCAAGTCGTCTGAGAATGTCGTTGCTGTTCCACAAGCTACTCCCCATTTGAAGGCTTCTACTGCATCTTTGGATTTGACAAATTCACCTGTGAATCCGGCAACCATAGAATCACCAGCTCCAACTGAATTTTTCACAGTTCCCTTGATTGGTTTAGCGAAGTAAGCTCCCTCAGATGTTACTAGAAGGGCACCATCACCAGCCATAGAGATAATGACGTTTTGAGCACCTTTAGCCAGTAACTCACGAGCATATTTCTCAATTTGGTCCAAACTTTCGAGTTTAACCCCAAAAATCGCTCCAAGTTCATGATTGTTTGGTTTAACTAAAAGTGGCTGGTAGTCCAAACTATCAATCAAGGTCTGTCCTTCAAAGTCACAAACCACTTGCGCACCCGTCTGACGCGTCAAGGCAATTAAATCCTTGTAGATAACATTGCCTAGATTTTTAGCACTTGAACCAGCAAAGACAACTGTATCTTCTTCTGTTAAACTTGAAAGAATAGCTTTCAATTCTTCTAACTGAGCTGGCTCCACATTTGGACCAGTCCCGTTAATTTCTGTTTCTTGGTCTGCTTTGATTTTAACATTGATACGAGTATCTTCTGACACTAGGACAAAACGTGTTTCAATTTGCTCTTCTGCCAGAGTATCTGTGATAAATTTACCAGTAAAACCTCCGATAAATCCCGTCGCTGTATTTGGAATACCCAAGCGTTTCAAGACACGGCTAACATTGATTCCTTTCCCACCAGCAAACTTATCATCACTGTCCATTCGATTAACACTACCGACTTGGACTTGGTCCAAACGCACGATATAATCAATAGATGGATTGAGTGTGACTGTATAAATCATACTTCTATTACCTCCGTTTTCTCCTTAATAGCCTGCAAGAGCTCATGCCCTTGACTTGTGATAACAATAGCTCGTTTGAGTGGTGCTACCTTGGCAAAGCAAGTTTGTCCAATTTTTGATGAATCCACTAAGACGTAGGTCTGTTTAGCATTCTCCAAAATAGCACGCTTCACAGCTCCCTCTTCCATATCAGGAGTCGTATAATAACTATCGTCCACACCATTCATCCCGATAAAGGCACGGTCAAAGTGCAATTGGTTAATTTGGTTAAGAGCAACGCCCCCGATGCTAGCATCTGTCGCCATCTTGACACTTCCTCCAACCATGACAGTTGGAATTTGCTTTTCAACCAACTGTGCCGCATGGTGAATAGAGTTGGTTACTACCGTAATATTCTTATTGACCAATTCATGAATCAAAAAAGCAGTTGTTGTTCCAGCATCGATAAAGATGACATCTTGTTCCTTGATGAGAGAGGCTGCTTTCTGAGCCAGCAACTTCTTTTCTTGAAGGTTTTTGACAGATTTTTCTTGAATGGTTTCTTCTTCCTGCAAGGAATGGGGCAATTCTGCTCCACCATGCACGCGACGAAGCTTGTTTTCAGCTTCCAACTCATCCAAATCTCTTCGAACCGTTGATTCTGACGTTTCTAGCAAACTAACTAATTTCTCTAGAGAAACTACATGATGTTGATTTAACTCCTCTAAAATCAGTTGTTTCCGCTCTGTTTTTAACACTGAATCACCTCCTGTTATCGTTTACACTATTCATTCTATCATACTTTATTTCAAAGTCAAGCATTTTTTATCACTTTCTTTCAAAATCTATCATTTTTCTTATTTCCAAAATTTTTATTGCAAGATAAGAGCCTTTATGGTAGACTATTTGAGTAAGTATTGGAAGATTACTCAAGAGGCTTAAGAGGCCGTGTTGGAAACGCGGTAGGCGTGTAACAGCGTGCGTGGGTTCGAATCCCATGTCTTCCGTTTATTTTAAAAAAGATACCCAAGAAATGTACTGACCCCAAAAAGTTAGACAATTAATTTAAGCAAAGGATTTAGTTCTGTATTGTACAGGGCTAAGTCCTTTT
>NZ_JASOOK010000038.1:0-10364 GCF_030217725.1 Streptococcus sp. UMB1203
GACTTAGCCCTGTACAATACAGAACTAAATCCTTTGCTTAAATTAATTGTCTAACTTTTTGGGGTCAGTACATTTCTCCAACTCTTCTCTTTTTAATACAAATTATTTTGATTTGACTGGCTTGTCTTGAGCTGTTTGTAAGGCTGTAGCAATGGTATCTGCATACAATTTAGCTCCTGCTTCAATTTTACTATTGTCACTTCCGAAATGAACTTGGTCTGTCCCAGTCCAAATTTCTGGATGTTCCTTAGCAACTTGATTCCAATCTGCTATCGTGATGTAAGGAGTCTTCTCTGCTAATTCTCTCATATAGGCAGCAGCCTTCTCAACGCTTGCATAGGTCTCTTTTGTCTTATCTCCTTCATAAGGAGTCACCAAAACCATGTGGTGGCCCTTAGGAAGATTTTTCACAATACTATCCCAGTCTTCCTTGTAATTTTCAGGATTATTCACGCCTGTTGCAATAATCACCATCTTTGGTAGAAATTTATTCTGGCTATTATTTAGCATGATTTCATTGGCAGTCTTGGTTGTTCTGCTGACCTGCGCGTTAATCTGTGCTCCAGGAAGGGCTGTCTGCAGGGCTGTATTTGCCCTTAAAGCCACCGAGTCACCAATTAGCATAGTGCCATCAGCAATTCCTAAACTATCAGCTTCTGCTCGTTCTGCCATCAACTTTGTCTGACCAATATTTGTTTCAGCTTGCTTCAATCCATTGACAGTCAAGTCTGTCTCAAAGGCTCCCACTTGTGGAGCCATCAAAGTCACTAAAAAGACAATGAAGGCCAAGATTCCTGTACTTGCAGCAAGGATTGTGTGAATATGAGGCAAGGGACGAAGAGTTTGTAAAATAGGTGTATCCTTTCCTTCAATCCAAGGTTCCAACACATAAAATGATAGGCTGGCAAAGCCATAAGAAAAAATCAAAGTCAGTAACACAGCAAAAAGATTTGATGTCAACTGTGAGAAAATAATGTAGAAAGGCCAATGGAAGAGATAAACCGCATAACTAGTATCTGCTAAAAAACTAATAATCTTTGGCTCCTGTACGTTAGGAGTCTTTTCATGTAAGACACGCGCTGCCAATATCATAGCAAGAGCTGCAAGACTGGCAAGCAAGAAGCCTATAAGATAGGCAAAAAAATAAGTGAATTTGACAAAGAAGGTCAAAATGAGTAAGAAGCCAAAACCTCCTCCCAAAACTAAAAGGGTCTTGCGTAAATCCCAAATTTTATCCAACTGCTTGACGAGGGAAGTCGTCTGACGAACGCCTACAATAGTTGCTAGGATACTTCCCAAAAAGAATGGATAGACATGAGTTAAACTGGAGAAGTAAACAGAGGAATAAGAGGTCACTAGAAAACTACCAATAAACATGGAGAAGAAACTAATCAAGAAGGCAGCAGTTGATAAGAGAAAAACCATCCCTCTCAACTGACCATTTGACCTAGACTGCTTGGATAAGAACCAAACTGCCAACCCCCAAAGAATATAGTAGTGCACCTCAACAGCCAGACTCCAATTATGAACAAACAAATGAGGAATGAACTGAGATTCATAACTCCCACCTGTTAGGAGCTCATAGAAGTTGGTCATGAAGCCTAAAACACCCGCAATCTGACCCCCAATTCCAGCCACATAATCTTGGCGAACCAAGAAAGTAAAAGGCATGGTCACCAAGACCATCAACACCACAGGTGGCACAATCCGATAAAAGCGTCTCCTAAAAAATCCTATCAAGTCAATCTCATGATTTTTAGAAAATTCTTCGATGAGTAAAGCCGTAATCAGGAAGCCTGAAAATGTGAAAAAGACATCTACCCCGAAAAATCCTCCAGGAAAGATGGTCTGAAAGAAATGATATAAGAGTACCAAAAGTAAACCTGTAATCCTAATCAAGGAAAACCATTTAATGCGCATACGAGTTTATTCTCCCTTTCATTATACACTTTATTCTATCAAAAAAAGAAGAAAAATCCCAAGAGAAAACTTAGGATTTTTAGCTTATATCAATTCCATTTTAAAAGTTACGGCCTGATTTATTATAGCCATATTTTTCAACAAAATACTCACGAAATTCCAAAAGATTGTCATCCATGATGGCTTGGCGCACTTGCTTCATCAGGTTAAGCAAGAAGTAAAGGTTATGGTAGCTAGTCAAGCGGATACCGAAGGTTTCATCAGCCTTGAGCAGGTGACGAAGGTAGGCGCGTGTATAGTTCTTACATGTGTAGCAATCACATTCAGGATCTAGTGGCGTAAAGTCCTCAGCAAACTGAGCATTTTTGACAACCAAACGTCCCTGACTGGTCATACAAGTCCCATTACGAGCGATACGAGTCGGCAAGACACAGTCAAACATATCCACCCCACGAATAACCCCATCAATCAAGCTATCTGGCGCTCCCACTCCCATCAGGTAGCGAGGTTTGTTTTCAGGAAGGAGCTGGGTTGTAAAGTCCAAGACGGCATTCATTTCTTCGTGGGTTTCTCCCACTGCCAAGCCACCGATAGAGTAGCCTGGGAAATCCATGCTGACAAGGTCCCGAGCCGATTGGCGACGCAGGTCTTCAAATCCTGCTCCCTGCACAATTCCAAACAAACCTTGGTCATGCGGACGACGGTGAGCCTTCAAACCGCGTTCAGCCCAACGGCTGGTACGCTCGATTGATTTCTTAACGTAGTCGTAAGGTTGGTAAAACTGAGGACATTCATCAAAAGACATCATGATATCTGAGCCCAGATTGTTCTGAATAGAGATGGCCTTCTCTGGAGACAAGAACATCTTAGAACCATTGAGATGGTTTTTAAAGGTTACCCCTTCTTCTGTGATATTACGGCTATCTGCTAGAGAATAAACCTGAAAACCACCACTATCTGTCAAGATTGGTTGATCCCAATTCATGAACTTGTGAAGACCACCTGCGCGTGCGATGAGTTCATCTCCAGGACGAAGCCAGAGATGATAGGTGTTCGACAGAATAATTCCCGAACCCATCTCCTTCAATTCTTCAGGTGACTGAGTTTTGACAGTGGCTTGTGTACCAACTGGCATAAACATAGGTGTCGGAAAGGTACCGTGGGGAGTGATGATTTCTCCCAGACGAGCTCCCGTGTGTTTTTCTTTCTTAATCAAACGATATTTGATTGGTGAATCTGACATTTTTTACCTCCGAAGCTGGGAAAGACAGTCCCAGTTCATACTTTGTGCCCAAGGGCATACTGTATGATTTTATCAAAAAAAGCAGGAACTGTCACGAACTATGGTATAATGAGAGAATGAAATACCCAAAAATTGATTTAAAAACCGTTCGTCTGCAAGCCAGACAATTTCAGGCTGAAAATCCCCGCCTCTTTCTCGTCTATCTCTTACCTAGCATACTGCTCATCTTATCTGGCTTCCTCAATCCCTTAGAGCGCATCAACGAGAGTGTTTTAGAACAACCCTTTTTTAGCGTGCTCGGCCATGTATTCCAAGCCTACCTTTTTCCACTATTAGTCTCCTTTATCGGAGCTATTCTTCTAACCAGTTCAGTTTATACAACGCTGAAACTCATCAAGAATCCTGATACAGAACTATCCGTCAAAAATAGTCTCGCACTCTTTAACGAAGAGCACTTTTCACAAACCTTTTTGACTCTCCTTCTCAAACGCTTCTACCTCTTCTTATGGAGCATTCCTAGCTTGCTTGGGATTTACTTCCTCTTTTACAGTAGCTTTTTAGCAAAGAAATTCGTTGCAATCCATCCTGAATTTCCCAATCTGGATCTCACGTCAGTTGAAACTGAGCGTTTCCTCATGACCTTTGGTCTTTACGTTCTAGCAAGTATTTTCTTGATGATTATAGGAAATAGTCTCTATATTCCACAATACTATGCTTATTCGCAGGTAGAATTTCTCCTTTGTGACACCCTAGACTTGGGACAAGCCAAACCAGGACAAATCCTTAAAACCAGCCGTTTCATGATGAAAGGTTACAAGTTTCAGCGTTTTATCCTAGACTTACAACTCCTTCCTTGGTATTTCCTCAATTGGATTACCTTTGGGATTGCTAGTTTCTCACTCCTACCCTACATTCAAATTAATAAAATGATTTTTTACCGAGCAGTATTGGCTCGAAAACGTCCAAAAGCTTGAAGGTTGTTCCCTCAAGCTTTTTCTATCAATGAGTTTCTCCGCCTACCAACTTGAGATCCTGATCCCCATATTCGATAATAGCGCGGATTGCCACTTCTATCCCTCGCCGAATATCCACTAAACTCATAGCTGGAGTTGTCGGTCGATTCACCACCTGTTCCATCATATAAGGAATGTGCATAAAACCTGCCTTAACATGTGGAAATTTCTTTTCTACCAAATAGAGGGCCTGATACATCAAATGATTGCAGACAAAAGTCCCTGCAGTATTGGAAACAGAGGCCGGTAAGCCCTCTTTTTTTATAGCTTGAACCATCGCTTTAATAGGCAAACTACTAAAGTAGGCCGGAGCACCATCCACTCGAATGGGAAGATCAATCGGCTGATTACCTTCGTTATCAGGAATGCGTGCATCGTCTTGATTAATGGCTACTCGCTCAGGTGTCAAGCTAGACCTTCCACCTGCTTGGCCGATACAAAGGATAAAGTCAGGTTGATAACGGTTCATTTCTTCTTCCAATACTTGGGCCGATTTGTGAAAGACTGTCGGCACTTCTAGGCAACGGACCTCAGCACCATGGATTTCAGCTGGTAAACCTTTAATGGCCTCCAAAGCTGGATTAACCTTTTCCCCTCCAAAGGGCTCAAAACCTGTCACTAATACTTTCATTTCTAACTCCTCAAAACAAATTCAATGAGACTTTTTTCTTAAAAACAAGTATAACATATTTATTTACTAAACGGCTGAGTTCTGTTCTTTCAGACTCTGTTAAGATACTTTCCATCTCTTGCTTAACCTTGATATACTGCAGAGGTGGATTCACCACTAATTGCTCCTTAGCATACTTCGTAGCCTCTACCAACACTTCCCGCTGATTTTCAGGATTACGATGACGCTCCACCAAACCTTCCTTTTCCAGAATTTTGAAATGTCGGGTCAAAGCAGCCTGATCAATCTTCAAATTTCCATTCATATTGATACTCAATGAAAGTCAAAGAGCTAACTAGCAAGCTATCCGTAGGTTGCTCAAAGCACAGCTTTGAGGTTGCAGATAAAACTGACGTGGTTTGAAGAGATTTTCGAAGAGTATGACAAAGAAAAAACGAACGAGAATCGCTTTCTATCACGAAAGCTAAATCTCATTCGTCAAAATGATATTACCAAGTCTGGTTTATCCATTCATTGAAACGTGAACATGGTCATAGTGGTTTTCTGTCACGCTACCACGGTCTGGCATTGGGTTCCAAGTATTAGCTGGTCCATATTTGCTATCGAATGGAGCATAGAAACGTTGTTTCCAGATAATATAACTAATTCCACGGCTGGCCATGTTTTGAATAGCGTATTCCGCAATCTTGTCCCCTAGTTCTGAGCTTTCTGGTACCATAAAATCGATAGCCAACCCTTTTCCGTGATCTCCACTGTCTCCTGGACGGTAACCACTAAAGGATGTGATGCCAAACAAGTTAGCAATTTCTTCTTTAAAGGCAGCTGTTTGTGGTTGAAGGCCTGCATTTTCAGATTTTGCTACTGCAAGTCCAGCATAATCAGGCGCAGCTGGAGCTGCGTAAGTTGTTGAAACTGGTTTCGTCTCTTCTGGTTGATAAGTCGAAACTGCTGGTGTAGCTTCTTTTGATGATGCTTCTTTTGCTTCTTCTGAACTTGTTGCAGTTGTTTCGGTTGCTTTTTCTTCTACTGGCGCTGTAGTTGCTTCTACTGCTGATTCAGCTTGAGGACTTGCTTGTGCTTCCTGCTTCTCAGCTTGAGGGCTTGCTTGTGTTTCTTGCTTCTCAGCTTGAGGGCTTGCTTGTGTTTCTTGCTTCTCAGCTTGAGTCGTTGCCTGAGGAGCTGCTTCTGCAACTACATTGCTTGTTTCGGCTGTTTGCTCTTCTGGGACAGAAGTTCCTGTAGATGGTGCCACTTCTTCTGCAGTAGCAACTGTCTCTGCAACTTCTGAACTTGTTGCCACTTCTTTTGTTCTTGTAGTTTCTACTGCTTTTGGTGCTTCTACAATCGGTTGAGAAAGGTCTGCAACCTGAACAGTTTGATCATCAACCGTTACTTGATTGGTTGTCAAATCTGCTGTCGCAGTTGTTACTTCTTCACTAGAATCTACTTGAGGTGTTTGGATTTCAACTTCCGTTACTTCCTCGACTTCATTGACAGTCGTTGTCAAAACGGTTTCTGGGAAAATCAAGTCCATATTAGTGATTTTATTCAAATTCGCAAGAACTGTGACATCTACACCCAGGGCTTCTGCAATGGTGCTCAAGGTATCACCATACTGAACGGTATAACTTGTTTTGTTATCCGTTTTAGTCAAATCGTTTTTGATTTGCTCAACACTACGTGCAGTCCAAAGAACTTCTTCTGCTTGAGTTGCTAATACTGGGGCAAATGACAAGGCTACTGTTGAGGCTAATAATATTCTTTTCTTCATTCTTTCAAATTCCTTTCAAATGAGTACCTGTCTATGATAACACAAAAAATGTAGAAAAAAAGCCCTCTCGGGCCTATTTAACAGAACTGTCTATCCCTTGTAACAAACTCGATTACTTGAAATAGTTTGTTAGGTCTCTGTCACAAAACTGACACAATATTTTTATCACTTAACCTTAAAAATAAGAGGAATATCTTCTAATGCTTGAATCCTGTAATTGCCTTCATAAGACGCCTCTAAAAAGTTGATGCTTTGAATCCCACTATTCTGGGCAAATTCCACATCCAGAGTTCGATCCCCTATATAATAAGTCTTCTCAGAATCCAACTGATACTTGTCTAACAGATAGGTAGCTGCTTCTGAACTAGGTTTACGCGCAAAACCACTTTGATTGGTTAGAATCTCTGTAAAATAGGACTCCAACCCCAAATCTCTGAGAATGGTAAGAGCATTATCTCCCTTATGAGTGTAAACAAACTGCTGAATTCCTGATTCCTCTGCCCAAGCTAGCACATCACGCGCACCTGGCATCAAAACTACCTGAGCATTCTTCTCAGCCAGACTCTGGGCACGCACCTGATTTAACACTGCCACATCCATCTTTCTCTCTTCTGCCACCTGCACAAGCAAATCCTGAACAGAATACTTGAGAATAAACTCCCTCACCTTCCCTTTATCATAAGGAATAGCAAACTGACCAAAAGTTTCCTCAATCCCTGACAAAATCGCTTCGTAAGAATCCAATAAAGTCCCGTCTAAATCCCAAATAAAAGCTGTTTTTTGCATTTCCTATCCTTTCAAGCTCATATAACGCTGGTAACGGTAACGTAGAAATAACCAACGAAAACCATTATCCAAAAGGGTTCCGGCCCAAATACCGGGCAAGCCCCAACCAAGCACAATCCCCATCAGATATCCCGTTCCAATGCGGATACACCACATTCCTATACTTGTCGCATAAAAGGGAAGCCGAGCATTGCCCAAACCCTGCCAGACTGCTGTATAGATGACTGTTCCTATCGTCATAGGAGTACCAAGTAGTGAAAACAGTGTCACTAGAACACTAGCCTCAACCGCTAGAGGATCAGGCGTATAGAGATGAGTTAGTGGTACACCCAAGGCATAGATACTGAAGGTCAAAGGCAACATGAGGACCAGAGAAAGCCAAAAAGTTCGCTTGCTCAAATTAGCTACTTTTTTCCAATTATCCTCCCCAACTGCTCGGGCCACCATCATGACCGTTGCAGTAGCGACGCCAAAGGCAGGCATATAGTTAAACTGGGTCAAGACTTCTCCGACTGCATTTCCAGCCACCGCCTCCGTTCCAAAAGAAACAACCAAGGCAATGATCACGACATCTCCAGCCCTCATCATGAGCCTCTCTCCAGCTGCTGGCAACGCTAAGGTCAATAGTTCCTTATCTAAACCAAAAGTCGGTTTCTCAAAAGGCAACTTTAATTGCGACCATAAAATCACAAGACCTACCAAACGAGACAGAATTGTCCCCCAAGCAACACCAGCTATCCCCATATCCAGAACAAAAATAGCTAGACTTGAAAAAAGAATATTCAAGGCATTGGATAAAAGACTAACATAGAGAGGCAGACGTGGATTATGCGTTGCACGAATCAAGGCACCCAGACTGGTCATCAAGCCCAAAAGAACAATCGATCCGCCTACCAAGGATAGGTAGAGTCCACCACTCTCAGCTACATCTCTCTCCGTCCCCAAAAATCCTATCATCTCTTTCCCAGCGAAGATGGACAAAAATCCTAAAAGGAAACTTAATAGTAAGGTAATCTTCAAGGACTCAGTCACATGATAGGCTAGCATAGATTGATCCTTCTGCCCCAAACTTTTTGAAATAACACTGGAAATAGCAGCTCCCAGAGCGATGAAAATCGCCTGGTAAATCGTGATAATATTGCCAGCTACTGATACACCCGAAATAGCTATCAAGCCCAAGTGGGCTACCAGATAACTGTCCACCATTCCCATGAGCATCTGCAAAAAGTTTTCGCCCATAGCTGGCAAGGCAATATTAAGAATGTCTTTATTTTTCTTAAACAATCCTTCCTCCTGATGAAAAGAAACTCAGTTGGTTTCCCAACCGAGTTTACTCCCTCTGTCTTAAAGTCCTAGATAAGCCTCAACCGCTACTTGCATGTCTGTTGCTGCAACAGTTGTCTTATGACGAACAGGAGCTGTTTCAAGCCCGTCAACTGCTGGCGGCACTGCCACTCCTGAAATATCATGTAATTGAGCCAAAGCTTCAAAGTCGCCAAGCCCTGATTTTCCAGTTACAGCTTCTACTGCAACCACTGGGAACTTGTATGGACTCGCTGTTGAAGCAATCACTGTCTTAGTCACATCGCCAGTAGCCGCTTGGTATTTCTTATAAACTGCCGAGGCAACCGCCGTATGTGGATCCTCGATATAAGAATCTGCCTCATAAACACGCTTGATTTCTGCTGCCGTTTCTTCCTCAGTCGCATATTCAGCTGCAAAGAGATTAAGAATCTCTGCATCAAAGTCTGTCAACTCATATTGTCCTTGCTTGTTCAAGGCATTCATAAGTTCAGCTGTTTTAACCGCATCATTACCCAAAAGGTGGAAAATGAGACGCTCCAAGTTTGAAGATACCAAGATATCCATAGATGGGCTAGTTGTTACCTTAAACTCACGTTTCTTATCGTAAACACGTGTCTTGAAGAAGTCTGTCAAAACATTGTTATCATTTGAAGCACAGATCAATTTACCAACTGGTAAGCCGATTTGTTTGGCATAAAAAGCAGCCAAGATATTTCCAAAGTTTCCTGTTGGTACGGTAAAGTTGATCTGTTCACCAGCCACAATCTCACCAGTCTTAACTAACTGAGCATAGGCATAAACATAATAAACAATCTGTGGCACCAAACGACCAATATTCATAGAGTTTGCAGATGAAAATTGCAACTTGTTAGCCGCTAATCTTTCACGAAGAACTACGTCGTTAAACATGTGCTTCACATTTGTTTGCGCATCGTCAAAGTTACCATCAATAGCGATAACATGAGTATTGTCGCCAGTCTGAGTGGTCATTTGCAACTCTTGTACCTTGCTGACACCATCCTTTGGATAAAAGACGATAATCTCAGTACCAGGTACATCCGCAAATCCTGCCATAGCAGCTTTCCCCGTGTCACCAGATGTCGCTGTCAAGATGACAATCTTGTTCTCCAAACCATGTTTCTTAGCAGCTGTTGTCATAAAGTATGGCAAAATAGACAAGGCCATATCCTTAAAGGCAATTGTTGAACCATGGAAAAGTTCCAAGTTATATTGTCCGTCTAATTTCACTAATGGCGCGATAGCAGGAGTATCAAATTTGCTATCGTAGGCATTGTTGATACAGTAATCCAACTCCTCAGCTGTAAAGTCATCTAAAAATGCCGACAAAACTAACTTAGCAACTTCCTGATAAGAAGCATCTTTCAATTTGTCAAAGTCCAAATCTACCTTTGGATAAGTAAGCGGTGCAAACAAACCACCATCCGTCGCCAAACCTTGCAAAATAGCTTGGCTAGCAGTTACTGTATTGTTGGCATCACGCGTTGATTGATAAACTAATGTCATTACTCTCTATCCTTTATCTATAGTCTCATCCATTATATCATGATTTTTCAGAAAATTCTCCTTTTATAAGAGAAATTATAGGCCCAATTCTTCTTGGTAACTTCTCAAAGTAACTTCCACTTGCCTGACCAAAGTGGAAATTAGTCTAAAACGGATTTTTATGGTGGAATT
>NZ_JASOOK010000039.1:0-10178 GCF_030217725.1 Streptococcus sp. UMB1203
GAGCTTAGCTTTTCTTCAACCCACTACAGTTGACAAAGAGCCGCTTTTCTTCAACCCACTACAGTTGACAAAGAGCCAAACTAAAAGGACTCAGTCCTGTGCAATACAGAACTAAATCCTTCGCATAAATTAATTGTCTAACTTTTTGGGGTCAGTACAATTCAGGTGGGATTTTTGTTTATTAATACTCAATGAAAATCAAAGAGCAAACTAGGAAGCTAGCCGCAAGCTGTACTTGAGTACGGTAAGGCGACACTGACGTGGTTTGAATTTGATTTTCGAAGAGTATAAGATTATTTAACTGTTGCTGTGCTTGTAATCAATTCAACAGCTTTTTTGATAGTGATATCGTGTTTCAACATGTCAGCTGAAAGCAAGTTTTGAACTTGTGCAACTTCCATGTTGTAGTCTGCTGCCAATTGCTCGATTTCTTTTTGGATTTCTTCTTCTGAAGCGTCAAATCCTTCAGCTTTCGCAACTGCTTCGATAACAAGGTTAGTCTTAGTACGTGACTCAGCTTCTGCCTGATATTGATTGTGAAGGTCTTCTTGAGTAGTTCCAGTGATTTGGAAGTACATGTCAGGGTTGATACCTTGACGTTGCAAGTTTCCAAGGAATTCATTTACTGAACGGTGAACTTCTTCGTGGATCATTTCTTCTGGAAGTTCTACGATTTCAGCATTTTCTACAGCTTTATCGATTGCTGCACCTTCAACGGCATCTTTGTAAGCTTCTTCTTTAGCAGCAGCCAATTCATTGCGGTATTTTTCTTTCAATTCAGCAAGTGTTTCAACTTCTTCATCGATGTCTTTTGCAAGTTCATCATCAAGAGCTGGAACTTCTTTAGCTTTTACTTCGTGGATAGTTGTCACGAATTTAGCATCTTTACCTGCAAGGTCTTCTGCTTGGTAGTCTTCTGGGAATGTTACGATAACATCAACAGTTTCACCAGCTGAGTGACCTACCAATTGGTCTTCGAAACCTGGGATGAATTGACCTGAACCAAGTCCAAGTGAGAAGTTTTCACCTTTTCCACCGTCAAATTCAACACCGTCGATAGAACCAACGAAGTCGATAACAACAGTGTCGCCGTTTTCAGCAGCAGCTTCTTTGATAACCAATTCAGCCAAGTTGTTGCGTTCGCGTTCGATACGCTCTTCAACGTCAGCGTCAGTTACTTCTTTTTCAACATCTACTGATACTTCAAGGTTTTTATAGTCACCCAATTTTACTTCAGGTTTTGTAACGACTTCAGCAGTGATAACCCAGTCTTGACCTTTTTCCATTGAAGTTACGTCAATTTTTGGTTGAGCAACCACTTCAAGACCAGCTTCTTTTACAGCTGATTCATAAGCATTTGGCAAAAGAGCGTTCATAACGTCTTGGTAAAGTGACTCTTCACCAAATTTTTTGTCGAAGATAGGACGTGGAAGGTGACCTTTACGGAAACCTGGAACATTAAGAGATTTCTTCACTGAGTTGAAGACACGATCCAATTCTGGTTTGATTTGGTCTTGAGAGATAGTGAAAGTCAAGACACCACGGTTTGTTTCTTTGTTTTCAAATGATACAGACATTCTGTCATTTCTCCTTAAAATTTTTTAAATACAGTCTATTATAACATAAATGGGCGACTTTTTTCAAGTAATGAATGCGCTTTTCAATAACGCTAGAGGTACTTGCTTGCTTCTTTGATACTAAGGTCAGCCATTCTTTCCTTGTTTTTCTCAATGAAGCCTGCTACCCAAGTTGGATTCGTTTTGGAGTAGTCTCTCAGAGCCCAGCCAATGGCTTTATTGATAAAGAATTCTGTTTGATTCAAATTATGAAGCAGAATCTTTTCCAGTAATTGAACATTGGTCTTCTCTTTTCTTAACAACTGGTGGTCAATAGCGATGCGTCTCAACCAGATATTGTCTGACAGGCTCCATTGGAGGATTATTTTTTCCAGTTCCTGCTTCTCATACACCAAACTCCCTACTACTCGATCTAGGATATCCACCGTATCCCACCAGGATTTTGTGAAGATTAACCGCTCAAGCTTAGGTAAATCGTTCTCCGTTAGATAAGACTGCATTGCTTTCAAATAATTGGCAGCCACATACTGGTATTCTCTAGACTCTTTTTCCCAGCAAGTATCTACAAAATCCCAATCGATAATCTTTGTTTTTTTCGCTTCTGGAAAGTATTTTTTATAGAGTTTATTTCTTTCTGGCGCCGCAACGCCTAGAAAGGAAAATTGATGACGCATATAGGCCTCCATAGGCCCTGCTTTTTTAGGATTTTTTGCTGCTTCTAGCTCCTCAAGTAAATCTGTTAGACTCATCTAAAAATCCTCATGCCCTACCAAATGATGCTGAAAGGCATAGACTGCAGCTTGGGTACGATCGCTGACTTCAAGTTTGGCAAGAATGTTGGACACGTGGGTCTTGACCGTCTTGAGAGAGATAAAAAGTTCATCTGCGATACGCTGATTTTCGTAGCCCTTGGCGATGAGTTGGAGAACATCTCGCTCACGCGCAGTCAGGTCCTCATGTAGTTCTATGTGATTGCGGTGGTATTCGACTTTTTTGCTGACCTCTTGCTCAATGGCCAACTCCCCAGCAGCCACCTTACGGACAGCATGGAGCAGTTCGTCGGCACTAGAAGTCTTAAGCATATAGCCACGAGCACCTGCATCTAAGACGGGCATGATTTTTTCATTGTCCAAATAAGAGCTCACAATCAAAATCTTGGCTTCAGGCCATTCTTTGAGGATAGCCAAGGTCGCATCAATTCCATTTATCTCAGGCATAACGATATCCATGACAATGACATCTGGACGCAGTTTCAAGGCCAAGTCAATACCTTGAGACCCGTTTGCCGCCTCGCCCACAACTTCTACATCGTCTTGGAGGTCAAAGTAACTTTTCAAGCCCAATCGGACCATTTCATGGTCATCTACTAGTAAAATTTTCATCTCTACTCCTTTATGATTCCTTACCTAACAAGGGAATACGGATATCAACTGCCAGTCCTTGCTTGGGAGCTGTTAATAACTGAACCGTCCCTGCCATATCTTCGACCCGCTCCTTGATATTACGAAGTCCATAACTCAAGTCGTCTAAGCTCCCCAACTGGAAACCAATCCCATTATCCACCACCTTCAGCTGCAATTCAACATCCGTCTGATAGAGATAGACATCCAAACAAGAGGCCTGGGCATGGCGGAGGGTATTGCTGATCAACTCCTGCAAGATGCGGAAGATATGCTCCTCGATTTTCTTGGGCAATTTCGTCACATTTTGCTTGAAACTAACCTTGAGATCGCTCTTGTCCTCAAGCTCTTTTAGGAGAATTTGAATCCCTTCAATCAAGCTCTTCTGTTCCAATTCAACTGGTCGCAAATGCAAGAGCAAGACCCGCAAATCCTTCTGGGCTGTTTCAAGGATGGCTGTAACACTCTGCAACTGGATCTGCATCTTTTCTCTATCCAATTTCAAAGCCTGCTGACTGACGCCTGACAAAATCATGTGGGCCGCAAACAACTCCTGACTGACTGTATCGTGCAAATCCCGAGCAATCCGCTTCCGTTCTTTCTCGATGATTTCCTCTTCCTGAGCAAGACTGTGATTTTCAGCCTTTTGAAGTGCTTCTGTCAAGAGGTTAAGTTTGCCAGATAAGGACTTAAAGCTGGCATCCAAATCTGGATCTGCAACCTGAACCACTTCTTGCCCTGCCAACAAACGCTTAAGATTAGCCTGCATTTTTCTTAGAGAAAGCTCTTCCACACCTCGCCAAAACAGGGCTAAAAGACAGGTCATGGACAAGCTGAATACCAACAACAAAAAGACAAATTTTTCTGTTTTTTCAACATTATGCAGGAAAATAGACCAGTCAAAGTCAAGGATGTCCATTAAGCTGTGAGAGAAAAATAAGACAAACATAAAGGAGGTGAGAGCAATGATTACATAGGCTTGTTTTTTCATCCTCTAACCACCTCAACATCTCCAATCATAGTGGTCAAGAAAATCTTGACACTCTTGTTACTCTTAAGGTAGTCTCTTGTTTCTTGATGATAGTGTTCATTTCGGAGGGGTCGCTTGGGCTGGTTAAAGAAAGTCAAATCACCATAGAGACAGTTAACGCTGAGACTGACTTCCACATCTACAGGCACAATGATTTTGGTCGTACCTACCATCTTTCTGAGGATAATGACATTATCGTGATTAGTTAAGATGACCCTCTCCAGATGAATGGTATCCTTGCCCATGAGGCGAAAGAGATTGATATCATCAAACTGGCAAGTCTGGTAGCTTGAAAAATGATGGAGATTGCCAAACCAACGATTTTTCTCCTTCTTAACCGTTACCACCTCTTCAAAAACCAAATTGGTCTGCTCTTTTTCCTGGTTCATCATCGGATAAAGAAGAAAGAGGCTGTATATAACCGCAACAAAAATAGCTAAAATCACAAAAGGATTGAGCATGACGATGAAAAAGAAGAGAATGGTTGCCGCCACTAAAAGAAGATTATTGCCCTCTTTACCAGTGTAATAGCGAATCAAAAGCAAAAAGAGGAATAAAATCAGCAGAAAACGCGAAAAATGCTCTGATACCATCAAAATCAGAGCTCCTGTCAACAGACAGGCTTCGATAAATAAAAAGATTTTAAATTTTCTCATTAGGTTCATCCTCTCCTTTCTATTTTATCACAATTCAAAAAAGCCACCTCGGTCTGAAGATGGAAAAAAGGCGGTGGTTACGCCTTTTTCATCTGATCCTTTGCTTCTTTTAATTTTCCATAAAGAATGTAATCTACGCTTTGCAAACCTGCTATAGTAGCACAATTAAGAGCACACATGATTAAGCGTAAATCCGCTTTCCAGCCTTGGATAATATCAATCACTTCTTCGACTGAATAGGTTTCAACCAATTCCAGAACGGTTCGTGACAGCCCTACAGCCTTTGCGCCAAAGACCAAACACTTAATCATATCCAGCGGGTTCCGAACCCCTCCGCTAACCAAAAGTTCGACCTTATCTTTCCAGTCTTGGGCATTGAGAAGGGCCTGCATGGTGGACTGACCCCATTGATTGAGGTAATCACGTTGACCACTGCGACGGTTTTCAATATAGGCAAAGCTGGTACCACCACGACCTGATAGATCCACTGTACGAACACCCAATTCATAGGCTCTTTCGATGGTCTTCACATCCATTCCAAAGCCCACTTCCTTGAGGACAATCGGAACGGGGATTTGCTTACTATAGTCTGCCAGATTCGATTGCCAGCATCTGAACTTCCTTTCTCCCTCAGGCATGAGTAATTCCTGCATGACATTGACATGCACTTGCAGGAGAAGAGGGGTCATCTCATCTACAGTCTGAAGACCTAATTCGACAGGCTTGTCCAATCCAATATTGGTTCCAAGAAGGAGATTTGGATGACTAGACTTGACAGAAAAAGAGTCATCTGTTGAATCTTTGAGGGCTGCGCTATAAGATCCCGTCACAAACAAAATCCCACAGGCGTCCGCCACCTGAGCTAGTTTTTGATTGATTTCTTTACCTTTTTCACTCCCACCCGTCATGGCATTGATATAGAAAGGAAAATCCCACTTTCGACCAGCAAACTCTGTCGACAGATCGATTTCATCCAGGTCGTAAAGAGGCAAGGAAGAATGAATCAACTCCACCTCATCAAAGCTGTTGTAGGAACTTTTCTGCTCAAGGGCATAGCGGATGTGCTCATCCTTACGATTTGTCGTCATGTCCCATCCTTTCTTGGTATAAGAGCTCAATCCCCAGATCGGCCCAACGGTTTTTTAGGGTTTCAGTTGATTGCTCATTAAAACTCAAGGCAATACCACAATCACCACCACCAGCGCCGCTACTCTTGGCAACAGCCTGCAAATCTTGACTGGCTTCTTTCAACTGTCTAAGCGAAGGCGTGTAAATATCTGCGCTCAAGCTTTCTAAGAGCTTACTGGCTACTTCTACTTGCTCGATAATTTTTTCTGATTTCCCCTGTTCCAAGGCTTCTACCAAAGAAACCACCGTTTCTTTTGAGGAACTTAAAAAATTCTGATTGATATTTTGCTTGATTTGCTGGACCATGTGACTCGATACAGCCACTTCCTTGGTCCATCCCACTAGGAAATCACATTCTAGGGCAGGTTGTACGTGTGAGATTGAAAAGCCCCAATCACGCTCTAAAACAGTCGCTAAGTTTTCTTCTTCCAACCAAGCAGCCACCTTCTGGCGATCAAATGACTGGTAGAGAACCAAATCCTCTGCCACAATACAGGCAATGTCCCCCATAGAACCATTGTCTCCGCGCTTAAGCAAGACAGCACTGGCCAGCTTGAACAAGAGATCCTGATCAACCGAAAGATTATATAGAGCCAGCAGAGCCTTGATGACCAAGACAACGACGCTACCGCTAGAACCTAAACCAAACTTTTTCCCTTCTCGTTCCATTTTTCCTCGGATTTCCAAAGAAAAAGGTCGCAAGGTCTCCCCACGATAAACGAGGAAATCTTCCACTAAAGCAATTGTTTCTTGAATCAAGCTATAGTCAGGATTTGGTGTCAAATCCACTGCAAAATCAAACAGATCCGAATAGATACGATAACTATCAGAAAAAGCAATCTCTCCCTTCATATAGATAGGAATGGCCTTTATCAAGGCCAACTGCCCTGGCTCTAAAATAGCATATTCACCTGCCCAATAGAGTTTTCCGCAAGTTTTAACAGCAATCATCTTGACTCAAATCCTTTGTTTTTGACACAATCAAGCGATAACGTTGACCGAAGATTTCTGATAAATGCTCCAAGTCTTTCTCTTGACAGAGAACCTTGACATTGGGACCAGCATCCATAGTAAAGTAGCAGGCTTCCCCTTGCTCACGAAGCTGGCGGACAAAGTCCATTGCTTCATAGCTTGCATCCGTCAGATAAGAAAAGGCTGGTGATGCTGTTTTGGTCGTAGCGTGCATAGCCAGGGCATTTTCCTCCGTTAACTCCCCAACCTTGGCAAAGTCATTTTCCTTGAGATAAACCAGCATATCCTGATAGTCTTTCTCAGACTGACGGACCCAGTCATCAAAAGTCGTCGAAGTTTCCACACAGAGTTTCATCCCGTCACGGCTAGAGATTGGTTTTTTCTTGTCCTCTAGTACCAACATAATCATAGCTAGTTTCAGGTCTGTCTCTACCAGGTAAATCTCTCCGCTATCCTTGTCCCAGGCACCTAATGGTCCATAAAAACTCCGAGAGGAAGAGCCTGAGGCAAACTTCGCTTCCTGCGCTAGCTGACTTCTATCCAATCCAAGCTTGAAATAAGCATTACAAGCCTTGACCAGGGCGGACAAACCACTAGAACTTGAGGACAGACCCGCCGCGGTAGGCATATTATTTTGAGTATCGATACGGACAAAGCCCTCACCAGCTGGACGGTAACGGTCAATAATCTTACTCATTTTGGCATGCTCCGCCTCATTTTGTAGCTGACCATTGATATAAAAGGCATCAGCCATCGCATCCGTCGGTAGAGGCGACAAAGTCGTCTCTGTGTACATATTTTCCAAAGTCAGAGAGATACTGCTAGTAGCAGGCACCATCTCTTTCTCTTTTTTCTTTCCCCAATATTTGATAATAGCAATATTTGCGTAAGAACGTACTGTTACAGGCTCTCTATCCATGTCTGAACAGCTCCTTTCTCTTCTAATCTTTCTGCTAGTTCTTGAGCTTGAGTCAAATTGGTTGCCAAAGCTATGATACAGCCTCCTAGCCCACCACCGCTCATCTTGGCACCCAGAGCACCATGGCTAAGAGCCGTTTCAACTAGAGAATCCGCCTCAGGGCTACTAACACCAATTTCTTTTAGATGTAAATGCGCTTGACTGAGGATTTTTCCCAGTCCTTCAGCATCTTTTCGTCTAATCGCATCTTCTGCCTGCTGGGTCAATTCCCCCAAGGCATGTAAAAACGGCAGGGCATCCTTCCCCTTGTTTTGAACCACTTGGATGGCTTCACGAGTATGACCATAAACGCCCGTATCTGCAATGACCAAATAGGCAGATAAATTCATCTCAAGCTCTGTAAATCCTACGTTTTTAATAAAGCGAATAGGTTGGTCACTTAGACAGGTCTTAGCATCCAAACCACTAGGATTCATATGGGCAATCATCTCAGCCCGATTGACCAAGATTTCCAATACATCATGAGGCAGATCAGCCTCATAGTAGTCAAATACCGCACGAATAGCCGCTATGCTGATAGCAGCTGACGAACCCATTCCCCGTTTCTCAGGGATAGCCGAGTCAATCTCACAGCGAATACAGGCTTCTTTGATATCCAAATACTCCAGCGAAGCATAAACTGCCATGGACAAGGTATCCTCTTCATAGAGACGCCAAGGACTCGCTGCAGGAACTACCTTACAAGTCACCTCCACCTCCAAAAGAGGCAAGGAAATAGCAGGATAACCGTAAACAACCGCATGCTCTCCTATTAAAATAATCTTACTATGTGCCTGACCGACACCAATTTTTTTTGTCATTTTTTCCTTTTACTAGACGAAAAAACCGTCTCATCTTTTCATACAAGTATTTATTCTCTCCTATCTATTTTATTATATTTTCACAAAAAAAGCGATTGTTTCCATTCACAATCGCTTCTTTCATTATTGAACCCATTCGCCATTATAGTTGACGTAGTAGCCATCTACAGTGGTATTCACTGCCAAAGCACCTGAGCTATAAGCATAGTACCATTTGCCATTGACCTGGAACCAACCTGTCGTCATATCGTCATTACTTGCATTTAGATAATACCAAGTTGAGTCTTCCTGATACCAACCAGTTGCCATAGCTCCTGATGAACGGAGATAGTACCAGTTGTTCCCAAGGTTTTGCCAACCAGTTTTCATATCGCCATTTGGCTGATCTAAATAATACCAAGTTGAGCCTTCCTGATACCAGCCAGTTGCCATTGCTCCTGATGAACGGAGATAGTACCAGTTATTACCAAGTTGTTTCCAACCAGTTTGCATTGCAGCAGTTGTTGGATCTAGATAGTACCAAGTTGAGTTATCATTGGTTCAACCACGTGCTAGTTCCCCAACAGTCAATCTGTTGATGCGAGAATCAAATCCATCATCCTTCAGTAAATAATACCAGTGCCCCTCATCATAAACCCAACCAGTTTTTAAGGTGTGATAACTACGTTGATCTTCAAAATAATAGACTCGTTTCTCTGCTGGACTATCATATTGTTCCCCATGATGTTTGTTGGTATTTGTAGCAGTTTTTGCTTCTAAAACTTGCTTACCAACAAATTTTTGTAGTACCCCATCTTGACCAAAGTAAAACCAATCTGGTCTAAAAGCAATATCTTGCCTTAGAGAAAAACCAATCGTAACCCCTTCGTGTGGAGCAGGTATATATTGCCAGCCGACAACCATCTCTCCAGATAAAGAATCAAAATAATAGTACTTACCATCAATCACTCGCCAGTAGGTTTCTTTGAGGTCCCCCTTCTTGTAGTAGGTTCTTCCGTTTTCTTGGACAAATTTCCAACCCTCTGAATCAGTATCATCCGCCAATACTGTACTTGTCGCCAGTAAGCTAAAGAAAAAGACTGCTAATGCGATTTGCATCAATTTTTTTATTATTTTCATTAGACGTATACTCCTGCAAGGATTCTAGCAAAAATTCAATTGTATGTCAATATGACAGCTTTAAAATAATATAATAACGAACTATCATTTGATTCACTAGTAAAATCTCCTAGCAGGCTTCCCTGCTAGGAGATTTTCTTATGAGAGGTACTTGTTTAAACTTTGAAAATCGGACTTATCGTCTGATGTTTATCAAACAATCTACTAATTAAGCTTCTTCGTCTTCTTTACGACGTCGACCTGCAAGACCAAGGCCAAGTAAAGCACTTGCGGCTGCTGCTACCATAGCTACAGTAGAATCTGCTGTACCTGTATTTGGCAATTCTTTAGCTGCTTTACGCGCATTTGCTTGTGCTGATGCTGTTTGACCAGCATTAGCTGCTGCTTGAGCAGTAGCTGGAGCTACAGCTGGTGTTTGGGCAGCTTGGTCATTAGCTGGAGTTGCATGATCAGTTGATGGAGAAACTTTCGCCATGAAGTCTTCGATACGTTTAACCATTGCATCCACTTCTGCTTG
>NZ_JASOOK010000003.1:0-103332 GCF_030217725.1 Streptococcus sp. UMB1203
TATCATCATAACTCAATTTCATAATAAAACACCCCAAAAGTTAGATTTTTTCTGTCTAACTTTTGGGGTGCAGTACAAAATCTTGGGTATCTTTTTTCTTATATGCTTGTTTTATAACTCGGGTGAATTTCTTAGAAAATATCAAATAACAATTTCACATTGAGAATTGTTAAGATAATGGAAACGATATAGCCAAGGATGGTATTCCATTTGGCATTGGTAAATTCTCCCATCAGTGATTTCTTAGAAGTTAGATAAATCAGTGGGAAGATTGAAAATGGAAGAGCAATCGAAAGAAAGACTTGTGAATAAACCAATAACTGATCTAATGTTTTTTCCTGATGACCAAACAGAACCGCTACAATCATGACAGGCAACAAGGCAAAGAGACGAGTTGCCAAACGAATGAACCATTGAGGTAATCTCATATGCAAGAAACCTTCCATAACGATTTGTCCAGTCAAGGTACCCGTAATTGTCGAATTTTGACCACTGGCTAATAAAGCCAAGGCAAACAAGGTTGATAAGGTCGAGCTAGCTATAGCTCCTGCAATAGTAGAATCCTGCAAGGCATTATACATTTGAGAGAAGGCAGAAATCTCAGATGCATGGCCGAAAAAGAGAGCCGCCCCGAGAATTAATAGAAGGGAGTTAACCACAAAGGCCAAGGATAATTGGAGATTTGAATCCCAGGTCATAAAGCGCACGGCTTTTCGAACATCATTCTTGTCCTTGTGATTGATTTTCCGAGTTTGTGACAAGGAAGAATGCAAATAGAGGTTATGGGGCATAACCGTTGCTCCCACGATCCCTAGTGCCAAGGTTAATTGACTTTCATGCCCTGGCAAGGGACTTTCAAATAAGGTTGCATTCGGTAGATAACCCTCAACGATTCCTTGGAAGCTTGGATGTGACAAAGCTACCAGATAGGTAAAAATTGCTAGAATGGTTAAAATCAGTGTTGTCACAATAGCTTCAATCTTCTTAAAGCCAAATTTCATCAGAAGCAATAAGAGAAAAACATCCAACACGGTCAAGAGAATTGCTATCATAATCGGAATCTTAAAGAGAAGATTGAGAGCAATCGCTGAACCTAGAACTTCTGCCAGATCTGTCGCCATCAAGGCTAATTCTAAAATCACCCATAGACTATAACGAAGCCATTTAGGTGAATGATGAGCCGTTGCTTGAGCCAGGTCCATCTGGGTTACAATACCAAGCTTTCCTGCCATCTGCTGAAGTTGCATGGCAATGAGAGATGAAATCAAGATAACAAACAAGAGACTATACTTATAGGAAGCACCACCGACTACACTGGTAATCCAGTTTCCTGGATCCATATAACCAACTGCGACAAGAGCACCCGGACCTAAAAAGGCATTTAAATTTTGCCAGAAATGATTGTTATTTGGAGTATCGATAGATTGATTAATCTCAGAGAGTGACACTTTTTTATGAGAAGACATAGATACTTACCTCTTTCTAAACCTACTTTTTCATTATTTTCTATTAGAGAAAAATAAGATTGACTTTAAACTATTAAAACAATGAAAACTATATGAAAAACATTTAGTTTTTTCATTATTTTTCTTAAGGTACCTTAATATTTTTCTTAAGGCACCTTAATTATAACACAAAAATGAAAACTATATGAAAAACATTTAGTTTTTTCATTATTTTTCTTAAGGCACCTTAATTATAACAGAAAATATGATAAAAACTTAAGAAAATTCAGGACTTGATTTAATATTTAGGATACAACAAAATGTTGTATTCTTTTTTTGCAAAAGAATACCAAAGAATAAAATAAAAAACGTTGTAAAAACAACGTTTTAGAAAGATTTACAAAACAATGTAAATTATCAATGGAGCCGGTGGGAGTCGAACCCACGTCCAAACATCTGCTAACATATTTGTCTACAACCATAGGTTATGTATTCGTTTAACAGTCCCTCGACACATAACTCAAGCCTAGAAACCGCGAGTCTATCAATCTCTTATCAAGCCGCTAGACAAGACTTGATCGTATCTCGCTAATAATAAGACCTGTCATTGAACACGAGCAATCCAAATCGGGTCACGCCTGCTGGTTTTTAGGCAGCTAGAGCGTAAGAAGTGTTATTTTTTGCAGTTATATTTAACTGAGCGTTTACGTCGCCACACGAGTCGCAAAATATGCCTCATAATGCCTGTCGAATCCGTAACGACCCCAAAAGACAATAAAACCATTATACCTTATCTAACACAAAAATGCAAAAAGGAAAGCAATTAACTACAAAAGATAGTCTTTCAAAGATTTTGTCAAAACCTGATAACCAGCAACACTAAGGTGCAACCCATCAGTTGTATAATCTTTTTTGAGTTGACCTGCCTGGTCTGTCAAACTATCAAAAACTGGCACAAATTCTACCTGCATATAGGCAGAAGCAAGCTCTTGATAGGCTTGATTCCATTTCTGAATTTTTTCATTCGTGCGGATATAGACTGTCTGCTTGTACTCTTCTCCCTCATTGACTGGCAAAATAGAAAGCAATTTAATCTCAGTCAATGGATAATCGCGAGCAATGGATTGTATGATAGCTTCGAGGTTATTGAGAGCCTCATTCACAGGCACATCTTTTCCGATATCATTTGTCCCAATCAAAAGGACAATTTTATCTACTGCCCCACCGTACAGATGCGCATCTAGATTTTCTAATAACAGCCCTGTCTGATACCCTCGAATGCCTCGATTGACAATCGTCTTTGAAGTCCCAAATAGTTCCTGCAGAGGATAGTATTCGACAATGGAATCCCCAATAAAAAGAATGTCTGGCTCTACAACAGAAACCTGATTTAAGTGACGATACTTGGTTTGGATTTTTTCTTGTTCCTTCAGTAACCAATTTTCTAATAACTGTACTGCCACTTCATTCTCCTTTTTCTAACCAATTTTCCAAGACTTGGTAAACTCCTCCTTGGCTGTTAGCTGGTGCTAGAGCAGTCGCCACAGCTTTGGCTTTCTCATCAGCATTTTCCATCGCATAGGCAATTCCAGCCATTTCAAGCATTTCAACATCATTTTCACTGTCACCAAAAGCCATGATTTGTTGGGAGTTCAAGTCCCAGCGCTTGAGTAATTCTTCCAAGCCCCATGCTTTATGAATTCCAGCTTGAAGGATATCAATGCAACCATAGCCACTCGATACAGCCCGAACACGGCCATCAAAGAGGTCATTGATTTCTTCCAAGACCGAACTCAAACGTTCCTCACCAACAACCATACTCATCTTGAGCACACCACCAAAGAGGTCAGAGGTTAATTCGTCCACAAATTGCATCCGTTGGTAGAATTTTTCAATCATTTCTGGAGTCATAAAACTTTCAAGGTCTGTAAAAATCGTACCTTCTTTGACGAAACCACCCTTCATAGACGTTACAACAAACTGATCCTGACACGCTCGACCCTTAAAATGAGCCAAAGCCTTATCGACAATGGCATCATCCCAAGTCTGAGCCTGAATCAGTTCATTGTTTTCAAAAATACGAGCACCGTTTGCAACAACCAGAACCACCCGATCGACCAAGTGCTCCAGTAGTTGCCTCATTCGATGAATTTCATTCCCAGTCGCAATGACAAAACGAATACCCCTTTGATCCAACTGATCTAAAATCTTTTCCAAACGTGGGAGATCAAGCTGGCCTCTAGCATCCAGCAAGGTCCCATCCATATCTGTCGCAATTACTTTAATAGTCATTTACTTCCCTCTGGATTCAAACTAATCCCACTTCAATCCTACATGTTCGTTCATTTCTTTATATGCTGTATCAATTCGCTCCTTAGTCACTTCATCTAACTGATCACGATGATTACCACCCTCGATAAAATCTTCTAAGATATAGGTTTGGTATAGGAATAGTGGATAACCTTCTGGAGAATAGGTTCCTTTTGGTGTACGGTTTACCCAAGAAGGATGCGCTTTGGCAGTTTCGATTGTCGTCTTACCGGCTTTTTTCTTAACAGTCACATCCATGAGCACGCCACGCTCTGTCCACTTAGCATTCTCTTCATCTTGCATGGTTTCAATTCGTTGATTAGAAATAAAGTTCCCCATTGAATAGATAATGAGTTTCTTGTCTCCATCTTTTTCAACCGTTTCAGATGGTTCTACAACGTGAGGATGCCCTCCAAAGATAATATCCGCTCCCCAATCAATCATCTTGTGATAAAGAGCCTTTTGTTCTTCAGTTGGTTCCAAGCGATACTCAACACCCATCTGAGGCATGATAATGGTGATGTCTGCTTCCTTCTCTGCTCGTTCAATTTCAGCCTTCATCTTGTCTTCATTTAAGTCTGAAAGATAGCGGTTATAGTCTTCTTGAGAAATACTTTGCTCAATTCCATTAAAACCATAAGAATAGGCCAAAAGTGCAACCTTGATACCATTCACTTCCTTAATTACAAGAGGAGCTTGATCACGTGACTCATGCGTATACACTCCAATAGGTGTCATTCCTGCCTTCTCAATAGCATCTGCTGTTGAAACCACACCTTCTATTTGTGAATCTAGGATATGATTATGCGCCAAGTCTAGCACTTGATAACCAGCATCCTTGATGGCATCCATGACTTCTCCAGGTGCATTAAATAGCGGATAACCTGCCAAATAGTGGTCCTTGTTAACAGTACCTTCAAAATCACCTATAATCAAGTCTGCTTGTTTGAGCCATGGTTTCACATAATCAAAATTTTCATGAAAATCATAGGTCCCGTCTTCTTTTAAGGCAGAACGATAGATAGGAATGTGATAGAGGAGGTCCCCGTTGGCCATAATTCTAGCAGTCTTTTCCTCTTCCTGATCTTTGGAGTTTTGATTAGTCTTATTTGCTTCTTGAGAAATGGTATCCTTTTTTTGACTGGTCAAGGGGATTCCTTGGAAACTTTCAAACAACAAGACCAAGCCCATTGATAAAGCAACAGCTAGCAAGAGTATCGCAACAAATCCCTTATTGCTCCACTTTCGATAACTCCTAAAAAAGTTTACAGAACTCCTCATAAAACGAAAAACTGGTCCACGTTTATGTCTATCTTGTCTTCTTTGCATCTTTATTCTCCCTACTTTCTAATGCAAGCCTTTTCTTTTTATTATATCACAGATAAGTAATTCTTTCACAATTGAATTGAATCTACTAGGCATTTTCTATAAAAGCTAGATGCCGTAATGCTTTCAATCCTTGTCATTTTGTGATATCATGTAGAGGTAATGAAAGGAGAGAAAATGTCTGCTATAGAACGTATTACAAAAGCTGCTCACTTAATTGATATGAAAGATATTATCCGCGAGGGAAATCCAACTCTACGCGCGGTTGCTGAGGAAGTCACTTTCCCCTTGTCTGACCAGGAAATCATTCTCGGTGAAAAGATGATGCAATTCCTCAAACATTCCCAAGATCCTGTCATGGCTGAAAAGATGGGGCTCCGAGGTGGTGTTGGACTTGCTGCTCCTCAATTAGATATCTCAAAACGTATTATCGCTGTTTTGGTACCAAACATTGTTGAAGAAGGTGAAACTCCGCAGGAAGCCTACGACTTACAAGCCATTATGTACAATCCAAAAATCGTCTCTCACTCTGTTCAAGACGCTGCTCTTGGCGAAGGAGAAGGTTGCCTCTCTGTTGACCGCAATGTGCCTGGCTATGTTGTTCGCCATGCTCGCGTTACTGTTGACTACTTTGACAAGGACGGCGAAAAACACCGTATCAAGCTCAAAGGCTACAACTCCATCGTTGTTCAGCATGAAATTGACCACATCAACGGAATCATGTTTTACGATCGTATCAATGAAAAAGACCCATTTGAAGTTAAAGATGGTCTACTGATTCTTGAATAAATAAAATCCCGTTGCAAGACGGGGTTTTGTGTTATAATAGAGGCATGAAAACAAATGATATTGTCTATGGCGTCCACGCCGTTACCGAAGCCCTCCTTGCAAACACAGGGAACAAACTTTACCTCCAAGAAGATCTCCGAGGTAAGAATGTTGAGAAAGTCAAGGAACTGGCTACAGAAAAAAAAGTATCCATTTCTTGGACTTCAAAAAAATCCCTCTCTGAGATGACTGAAGGTGCTGTCCACCAAGGTTTCGTTCTACGAGTATCCGAATTTGCCTATAGCGAACTGGACCAAATCCTTGCCAAAACACGTCAAGAAGAAAATCCACTTCTCTTGATTCTGGATGGTCTTACTGATCCCCATAATCTGGGTTCAATCTTGAGAACAGCCGATGCGACCAATGTTTCAGGTGTCATCATTCCCAAGCACCGTGCTGTCGGAGTTACTCCTGTCGTTGCAAAAACAGCCACAGGTGCTATTGAGCACGTTCCAATTGCCCGAGTGACCAATCTTAGCCAAACTCTGGACAAACTCAAGGATGAAGGGTTCTGGACCTTTGGAACGGATATGAACGGTACTCCTTGCCATAAGTGGAATACAAAAGGGAAAATTGCCCTCATTATCGGAAATGAAGGAAAAGGCATCTCTAGCAACATCAAAAAACAGGTCGATGAAATGATTACCATTCCTATGAATGGACATGTTCAAAGCCTTAATGCCAGTGTTGCTGCAGCCATTCTCATGTACGAAGTTTTTCGAAATAGACTATAAAAAAAGTTTCCAGTCATCTGATTGGAAACTTTTTTATGATTAACTATGTTCAGTGATAAACTTGTAAGCTTCTTGACCAGCGATTGCTCCATCTCCAACTGCTGTTGTTACTTGGCGAAGGTCTTTCAAGCGAACATCTCCAACTGCAAAGATACCGTCAACTGCAGTTTTCATGTGGTTATCTGTCACAATCCAGCCAGCCTGATCTTGGATATTTAATTCTTTAACAAAATCGCTAAGAGGATCCAATCCAACATAGATAAAGACACCACCGAAGGCTTGTTCTGTCACTTGACCTGTTTTCACATTTTCAAAAACGACAGATTCTACTCTGTTTTCACCCTTGATTTCCTTCACTACAGAATCCCAGATAAAGCTGATTTTCTCATTCGCAAAGGCGCGGTCTTGTAAAACCTTTTGGGCACGAAGTTGGTCACGACGGTGAACAATGGTAACAGTCTTAGCAAAACGAGTCAAGAAGAGGGCTTCTTCGACAGCTGAATCTCCGCCACCAACTACCAACAAATCTTGGTCACGGAAGAAAGCACCATCACACACGGCACAGTAAGAAACACCACGACTGTTCAGTTCTTCTTCTCCAGGTACTCCCAAAGGACGGTGTTTAGAGCCAGTCGCTACGATAACGGTACGAGTTTCATATGTTTGGTCATCAGTCATCACTTTCTTAAAATCACCATGGTCTTCGACATTTTCAACATAACCATAAATGTGCTCAACACCAAGATTTTCAAGCGGTTCAAACATCTTTTCTGCCAATTCTGGCCCACTAATATTAGCGTATCCAGGGTAATTTTCAATATCAGATGTATTATTCATCTGACCACCTGGCAGACCACCTTCAATCAAGGCTACTTTCAGATTGCTTCGAGCAGCATACAAGGCTGCAGTCATACCTGCAGGTCCAGCACCGATAATAATAGTATCGTACATATAGTTTCCTTCTTTCTTGTTGTAACTATCTTTATTCTAACTCTTTCTTGTCAATCACGCAAGGATTATGCCTTGAAAACAAGAATTAAACTCATAACCGCAAAGGATAATACTGGAACAACCAAAACACCAATCATAATCATATCATAGAGATGGGCTTGGCGAGCCTTGGCTGTCTTATCAACTCCCGACATGGCTCTCAGTCCAATCCAAATCCCTAAAAAAATCAGGACGAGGATGGTGGTCAAGATCAAACTCTCGAAATATAAAGAAAATAGTTGCAGTAGCATGATTTCTCTCATTTCTATCTTTTTTAAAGAGTAAACTCAGCTAGTCCAGCTAACTGAGTTTTTCTTTATCTATTATATCAAATATAAGTCCGTTTGTAACTAGCGAAGAATTCTTTTGTTCGCTCTTCTTTAGGATGGTGGATAATCTCATCCGGTGTTCCAGACTCAATGATTTTCCCCTTATCTAGGAAGAGAATCTTATCCGCAACTTGAGCTACAAAGGACATGTCATGACTAACCAAAATCATGGTTTGACCTGACTTAGCAGCATCTGCAATAGACTTCTCTACTTCACCAACCAATTCTGGGTCAAGGGCTGAAGTTGGTTCGTCCAAGAGTAAGACATCTGGTTTCATGGCAAGAGCACGCGCCAAGGCAACCCGTTGCTTCTGTCCACCTGATAAATGTCTAGGGTAATGGTTCTCACGGTCAGAAAGCCCAACCTTAGCCAACTCTTCCTTGGCAATCTTAGTCGCTTCTTGGTCAGACAATTTCTTGACAACAACCAAGCCTTCTTTCACATTATCAAGTGCTGTTCGGCGTTCAAACAAATTAAACTGTTGGAAAACCATAGACAACTTACGGCGTAGGGCAAGGATTTCTTCTTGAGTGATTTTAGAAAAATCAACTGAGAAATCATCAATCTGAATAGAGCCACTGTCAGGTGTTTCAAGATAATTGAGACTACGAAGGAAGGTTGATTTTCCAGCTCCTGAAGAACCAATCAAGGCTACAACTTCCCCTTTTTGAATATCCAAGTTCAGATGATCCAAGACAGTCTGTCCTGAAAAGGATTTGCTTAAATTCGAAATCTTAATCATTAACGAAGGTCTCCTTTCACATCTGTTTGCACTGTATCGGGTGCAGAAATAGCCATTTTTCTCTCGATGAAACGACCAAGGCTTTCAATTCCGATATTGACTACCCAATAAACAAGGGCAACGGAGATAAAGCGTTCAAAGTAGCGGTAATCAGCTCCACCCAAAATCTGAGCTTGGGCAAAGACTTCCACAACACCCGCACTAAAGGCTAGAGAAGTTCCTTTGGTCAAGCCGATTAGGGAATTGATTAAGGTTGGAGTCGCCACAACGGCCGCATTTGGAATAATCACGCGACGATAAACTTGCGCTCGGGTCATCCCCAGACTGCGTGCCGCCTCAATCTCACCAGGATTGACTGAGAGAATGGCTGCACGAATGGTTTCACTAGCATAAGCTGCTTCATTAAAGGCAAAGGCGACAATTGCAAAAGCAGCGGCTGGAATCGCATTGATATTGAAACCAGTTCCCCATTGCTGATTGAGAGCTTTCAAAGCCAAAGGAATTCCGTAGTAGGTCAACATGAGTTGCACCAAAATCGGTGTCCCTTTTAAGAAGCTAACAAAGAAGGCCTGCAAGGGGTATAAAATTTTGACACGATTGATCTTCACAATGGCAAAAAGAAGCGCCAAAACCAAGCCAAAAAGAGCACCACCAATGGTCAACATAATCGTTATTGGAAGTTGTTGGACAATTCTCGGGATTCCATCAAAGACCGAACGCAAGCTAAAAAGCTTGCCATCCGGAATCAATTGCATCAAGTTTTGGTACCAATCTGATGCTAAAATCGTTGTAACATTCATAAAAACATCCTCTCCTGATAATGATTCATTCTACCATACTTTTGCCGTCAATGAAATTATTTGCTACGGTCAGGTACAGACTTTGTCTACCTACTAGTTTATCATACTTTGAAACAGGGAGGTTATATATTTTATCTATCAAAGAGATAGATAAAAACTATTTCAATCCCAATTCTTCATAAGCTTTTCGATAACCGATTTGCTTAACAGTTCCATTTTCTACTAAAATGGGGCGTTTTAACAACATACCGTCGCTTGCTAGCAACTCAGCTGCTTCTTGGTTTGACAGACTTCCTACCTTATCTTTCAGCCCCAATTCACGGTATTTGATCCCACTGGTGTTGAAAAATTGCTTCAACTCAAAACCCGAGGTTTCTAGCCAGTTTAAAATGACTTCTTGGCTAGGTGTTTCTTCAACGATATGGATGGCTTTATAGTCCACACCGAGTTGGTTTAATTCTTGTTTTGCTTTTTTACAAGTTGAACATTTTGGATATTCGATAAATTCTAACATGTCTTTCACTTTCTATTTTATATCTTTAAAATCTGCGCCTTCATGCTCCAAGAGCCAAGCTTTCTTTTCCACTCCTGCAGCATAACCTGTCAGACGCTTGCCAGCTCCCAGCACCCGATGACAAGGTACTAGGATAGACCACGGATTGCGTCCTATCGCTCCACCAATTGCTTGAGCAGAATCCACTTGTAGCTCTTGGGCTATTTGTCCATAGGTCACTGTCTGACCATAAGGAATTCCCTGTAGATAGGACCAAACTCGCTTTTCAAAATCCGTTCCGATTGGAGCCAAGGGCAAGTCGGATAAATCCTGAGACTTGCCTTTAAAGTAATCATCTAAGCAAGCAATAACTGGATCTAAAATTGGATGACTAACAACTGCTTCTATCGTCTCATCTCCTAGTCCTCTCTCAAAATGCTTCTGCTCCTGCACCCAAATGCCATACAGATATTGCTCGTCGGCAACCAAAGACAAGGTTCCTATTGGCGAAAAGTAGAGCATTTTTACGTACATCTTTTGCATTATTTCTTTAATTTTTGATAGGCCAAGCGTTCGCCATCAACAGGCACTTTACCAACCTGTTTAAAACCAAGTTTTTCAAAAATATGCTGCATGACCTTGTTTGCAACATGCGTATCTGAGCGAAAATCTAGATAGTCAAAACCTTCAATCAAGCCCTCTAAGAAGGTTTGAGCAACGCCCTGTCCCTGTACATCTGCTGCCACAGCAATACGGTGAAAGACTAGGTACTCTGACTCCCCAGCTTGCCAGTTTCCTTCATAAATGGCTTCATAGGCTGCCTCTGGACTCTTGGTCACAGCTGCATAAGCTAGTAATTCTCCCTCTTCCAAGGCTACATAGGCTTGACCTGAGATAATATCCTCAATAATAATATCAGCATTTGGATAACCATTTTGCCACTGGTCACTACCAGCATCTGCTAAACATTTTTTAGCATCCTCCATCACCTGCATGATGGTATCTACTTCATTTGGAAAAGCTAAACGAATTTCCATCTTTTCTCCTCATTTCTGACTAGTTTCTCCCATCATAGCATAATTTAAGTCTTTCTACAAGCAGTTAAAACTTGACTTTCTATTTTTATTATTTTATAATCTAGTTATTAAAACTAGATAAAAAGGAGTTGAAAATGAAAACTACCTTTTCCTACCCCAAATGGGCAGAAATTCCAAACATCGACCTCTATCTGGACCAGGTTTTGCTCTATGTCAATCAGGTCTGCGCCCCTATTTCTCCTGATAAAGACAAGGTACTAACAGCATCTATGGTCAATAATTATGTGAAACATGGTTACCTGACAAAGCCTGACAAGAAAAAATACCAACGCCAACAGATTGCCCGTTTGATTGCTATCACAACCCTCAAGTCGGTATTCTCTATTCAAGAAATAGCCCAGACACTTAATACTCTACAAAGTCAAGTAAGTTCAGACCAACTCTACGATGCTTTTGTAAACTACATGAACCAAGGAATTGATCCAGCTAACCCCATTATCCAAAGTAGCTGCCAAACCGTTAAACTCTATCATCAAACTCTAGCCTTAATCGATCATACTCAAGAGGAGGTAATCCAATGAACACTAGTCTTAAACTCAGCAAACAACTCAGTTTTGGAGAGGAGATTGCTAATAGCGTGACCCATGCCGTAGGTGCAGTCATCATGCTCATCTTACTCCCCATTTCATCCACCTATAGCTATGAGGCACACGGATTTTTATCATCTATCGGCGTCTCCATATTCGTTATCAGTCTCTTTCTCATGTTCCTCTCATCCACCATTTACCACTCTATGGCCTATGGTTCGACCCACAAATATGTCTTGCGAATCATTGACCATTCTATGATTTATGTTGCCATTGCTGGCTCTTACACGCCCGTCGTATTAACCTTGATGAATAACTGGTTTGGCTATCTAATTATTGCCATCCAATGGGGAACAACCATCTTTGGTATTCTCTATAAAATCTTTGCTAAAAAAGTCAATGAGAAATTTAGCCTTGCTCTTTACCTGATTATGGGCTGGTTGGTTCTAGCTATCATTCCTGCCATTATCAGTCAAACAACGCCAATTTTCTGGAGTCTCATGGTAAGCGGTGGACTCTGTTATACAGTTGGGGCTGGATTTTACGCCAAGAAAAAACCTTATTTCCACATGATTTGGCATCTCTTTATCCTAGCAGCATCTGCCCTCCAATACATCGCCATTGTTTATTACATGTAAAAAAGTTGAGAAATTCAATCTCAACTTTTTTCTTTACACATATTGATAAAGTACTGGTGCAAGCGCACATCATCAGTCAATTCTGGATGAAAAGAAGTTACCAACATATTTTTTTCTTGGGCTGCAACGATTTGATTATCAACTGTTGCTAGAATTTCTACACCCTCTCCAACACTGCTGATAATCGGACCACGGATAAAGGTCATTGGAATCTGACCGACTCCCTTACATTCTGCTTCCGTATAGAAACTTCCTAGTTGGCGCCCATAGGCATTGCGCTCGACCACCATATCCATAGTTCCTAGATGACTCTCTTCCTGAGAAGTAATTTCTTTAGCCAGCAAAATCAAGCCTGCACAGGTTCCAAAGGCTGGTAAACCAGATAGAATGGCTTCTCGAATGGGAATCAGCATGTCCTGCTCACGTAAGAGCTTGCCCATGGTTGTAGATTCCCCACCAGGTAATATCAAACCCGACAAATCACTCTGATGTTTCTGAAAATCTTCTAAATTTCTGATTTCAACACTCTCGACACCTAATCGATCTAGCACTTTTGCATGTTCTGCAAAGGCCCCTTGCAAGGCCAATATTCCGATTTTCATCTATTTTCCTCGCTCTGCCATGAGAATTTGAATTTCATTTTCATTAATACCAACCATGGCTTCGCCTAGATCTTCAGAGATTTGAGCTAGGATTTGAGGATTACGGAAGTTAGTTACCGCTTTGACAATGGCACTCGCTCGTTTAACAGGATCGCCTGATTTGAAAATACCTGATCCAACAAAAACACCCTCTGCCCCTAATTGCATCATCAGCGCAGCATCTGCTGGCGTTGCAACGCCTCCAGCTGCAAAGTTTACAACAGGCAATTTTCCATGTTCATGGACGTATTGAACCAATTCTACAGGGACTTGTAAGTCCTTGGCGGCAACATAAAGCTCGTCCTCACGTAAATTTTGAATGCGGCGAATTTCCTGATTCATCATACGCATATGGCGAACAGCTTGAACAATGTCTCCTGTCCCTGGTTCTCCTTTGGTACGAATCATAGAAGCACCTTCAGCGATACGACGCAAGGCTTCACCCAAATCCTTAGCCCCACAGACAAAAGGAACTTGGAATTCTTTCTTATCCACATGAAAACGGTCATCAGCTGGAGATAAAACCTCACTCTCATCGATATAGTCAATTTCAATGGCCTCTAAAATCTGAGCTTCAACAAAATGTCCGATTCTGACCTTGGCCATCACTGGAATGCTAACTGCTTCTTGGATTTCCTTAATCATCTTTGGATCACTCATACGGGAAACCCCACCAGCTGCACGAATATCAGCTGGAATCCGCTCCAAAGCCATAACAGCAGCCGCACCAGCAGCCTCTGCAATACGAGCCTGTTCAGGATTTTGCACATCCATGATAACACCGCCCTTGAGCATCTGTGCCAAGTTTTTATTTAGTTCATAACGATTTTCAGTCATTTGTTTTATCCTCATTATTTATATTGGTAGCTACCATTTCATTTTAAGTTAGATTAGAATGAATCACAAGATAAAAATAATGTAATTGTATGGGTACACATTGATTAAAAAACTATCTGACCTTAACTTAAGGACAGATAGTTCATCAAATTTTATTTTTCAGCTGTAAGTGCAGCCATTGTGATGTAGTTATATGGTTTGTTAAAGTGTGGCAAGAAGAATAGGTCTGTCAATGCCAATTTATCAATTGTTACATGCTCTTGGATAGCAAGTGAGAACATGTGGATTCCCATGCTGATTGCAGAATCGTGTGAAACCATTTGTGCACCAAGAATTTCACGGCTATCTTTGTCAAAGACAATCTTGATGGCAACTTCATGGTTGTCATGCTTCATAAATTCTGGTTTTTGAAGATCGTTAAAGCCTGTTTCAGTTGCGTTGTAACCAGCAGCTTTAGCTTTTTCAAGAGTCAAACCAGTTGAAACCATGTGAAGACCGTAGATTGAGATACCATTTGAACCTTGAACACCAATTCCTTCCAATTCATGTCCACAAGCGTTGTATGCACCAACGATACCAGTACGAACAGCATTTGAAGCAAGAGCGATGTAGCTAGTGTCTTTACGAGCGTTGTCATAAACAGTCGCACAGTCACCTACTGCGTAAACGCCTGGGATAGATGTTTCTTGTTTCTTGTCTACAAGGAAGGCACCGTTACGGAAGAGTTCAATTTTTCCATCAGCAAGGGCTGTGTTTGGACGGAAACCAACTGCAAGGATAACCATATCCACATCGAAAGTTTCTTTATCAGTAATCAAGCGTTCAACTTTACCGTCACCCTCAATTGCTTTAACAGTTTGACCAAGCGCCAAGCGGATGTTGTGGTCTTCCAAGTTCTTCGCCATCATTTGAGTGAAGTCTTTGTCGTAGTATCCGTTCAAGACAGTATCTACGATGTCAACAAGGACAACTTCTTTTCCAAGACGCTCAAAAGCTTCAGCAAGTTCAACACCGATGTATCCACCACCAACAACGGCGATACGGTCAAGGTGTTGGCTCTTGTCAGCCAATTTATGAATCACTTCTTCAGCATTTTGGTACAATTTAACGAATTGTACATTTTCAAGAGTTGCTTTAAATTCACGGTTTCCTTTAACAATTTCAACACCTTCGATTGGTGGCAAGATTGGTGTAGAACCTGTAGCGAAAATCAATTTATCGTATGATTCTTTGTGCTCTTTCCCTTCAACTTCTGCTGTAACTACTTTGTTATCATAGTCGATTGAAAGAACTGGTGAATTCATGTATACCTTAGCACCTTTAGCTTCCAATTTTTCTTTATCAGAATAGAACAAGCCTTCAGCACCGTCAATTTGTTCACCAATCCAAAGAGCCATTCCACATCCTAGGAAAGAGATGTTAGAGTTCTGGTCAAATACAACGATTTCGTTCTCATTTCCAAAATTATCCAACATAGTATTAATACATGCTGTACCAGCGTGGTTAGCACCAACTACAACGATTTTACTCATAGAAAAATTCCTACCTTCAATTTTAAATTTACCTTTCTAGTATAACATTTACTGTTAGCGTTTACAAGAGTTTAGCTAATTTTCCCGTTTTTTTTGTAAAAAAATGTAAATAATCTGTATTTTATCAGTCTTTCTTACAATTACTCTTTATTTTCTGAGCATATTTCTTGACAAGTTTACAAATTTTATTTGTGAAAACGCTGACTTTATGGTATGCTAGTATCATGAAAAGAAAATGTAAGGGGTTAAATTTAATATAAATTTACTATATTTCAGTCTTCTTTTCATAAAAGAAAGGAGTTGGTAGCTTGCCTCTTAGTTCACATTCCGAACGGCTAATGGGGACTACTATCACTATTTCATTAGTAGATGAGCGAGCCGATAGCTTGATCCAGAAATCCTTTGATTTACTCAGAGAGCTCGAATACCGCTTCAATGCCAATAGCCAAGAATCTGAGTTGATGGAAATCAATCATCAAGCTGGAATAGCCCCCGTCAAGGTTCATCCAGACCTGTTCGAACTGATTTCACTTGGATTAGAGCATAGCCTCGCGCCATCTAGCCATCTCAATATCAGCATTGGTCCCTTGATTCAAACCTGGCGTATCGGTTTTTCAGATGCCAAAGTTGCCCAGCCTCAAGAAATCGAATCAATTCTCCCTTTAATCAATCCTCATTATATCGAGTTAGATTCTTCTACTTCTACTGTGTTTCTAAAACAGAAAGGAATGAAGATAGACCTAGGTTGTTTAGCCAAGGGTTATAGTGCGGATAAAGTTGCTCAATTTCTGAGAAAAGAGGGAGTGACATCTGCCTTGATCAATCTGGGAGGGAATATCCTGACTATTGGAAAAAATCAGGCAAGAGGGGATCAGCCTTGGCGAATTGGGATTCAAGACCCAGCCAATCCGAGGGGAAATCACTTAATGACCATCCCTGTTGTCAATAAATCTGTCGTGACTTCAGGCATTTATGAACGTCACCTGACTGTCGATGGAAAAGATTACCATCATATTTTTGACAGCCAAACAGGTTATCCTGTTGAAACGGAACTAGCGAGTCTAACAATCATCTCTGATAAATCAGTTGATGGTGAAATCTGGACAACTCGTCTATTTGGAGAAAGACCTGCTTCTATCCTCTGGCAAGTCGAAAGTTTGGAGGGCATCGAAGCTATCCTCATCGATAAGGAAGGTCACCTAAGCTGTTCTTCAGGAATTCCTACTCTATAGAAACAAATGTTTCAATGGAGTTTTAAAATTGTATTATGTAAAAAGAGAAAGGAAATCTCATGTTAAAACTTATTGCTATTGTTGGAACAAATTCAAAACGTTCTACAAACCGCCAATTGCTTCAATACATGCAAAAACACTTTGCTGAAAAAGCTGAAATTGAACTTGTTGAAATTAAAGACATTCCTGTCTTCAACAAACCAGCTGACAAGCAAGTACCTGCTGAAATTTTAGAAATTGCTGCTAAAATTGAAGAGGCAGATGGCGTTATTATTGGTACTCCTGAGTATGACCACTCTATCCCAGCTGTTTTGATGAGCGCTCTTGCTTGGTTGTCTTATGGTATCTATCCACTTTTGAACAAACCAATCATGATTACAGGTGCTTCATATGGTACGCTTGGTTCATCACGTGCCCAATTACAACTTCGCCAAATCTTGAATGCCCCAGAAATCAAAGCAAGTGTCCTTCCAGATGAATTCTTGCTTTCACATTCTCTTCAAGCCTTCAACCCAAGTGGAGACCTAGTGGATCTTGATGTTATCAAAAAACTGGATGCTACTTTTGACGACTTCCGTATCTTTGTAAAAATCACAGAAAAATTGCGTAACGCACAAGCACTACTTCGCAAAGATGCCGAAGACTTTGACTGGGAAAATTTGTAAGATAGGAGACCAAAAAGAATGAAATTTGTTGGACTTGTAGGATCAAACTACGATCAATCATATAACCGTAAACTCTTGGAATTCATCCGTCGTCACTTCAAACTCAAATTTGAATTAGAAGTTCTTGAAATTGATGAAGTTCCAATGTTTAACCAAGACGAAAAATGGGACGAAAGTTTCCAATTACGTTATTTATATAACAAAATTACACGTGCTGATGGTGTTATCATTGCTACGCCTGAGCACAACCATACAATCTCAGCTTCTCTAAAATCTGTTCTTGAATGGCTTTCATATGAAGTTCATCCATTTGAAAACAAACCAGTCATGATTGTGGGTGCTTCTTACTACGACCAAGGTACTTCTCGTGCCCAAGTTCACCTTCGTAAGATTCTTGACGCTCCAGGTGTCAATGCCTACACTCTTCCAGGAAATGAATTCCTTCTTGGTAAAGCTAAAGAAGCTTTTGATGTTAATGGAAATATCACGAATGAAGGAACTGTTAATTTCCTTGAAACATGCTTGGACAACTTTGTAAAATATGTGGGAGTCGTTTCAAAATTGAAAAAACCAAAACCAATTGAGCCAGAAGATTTATATTGTACAAATTCAATTGCAACTACCATCCAAGGTGTTGATCCAGATGATCCTGAATGGGTAGAAAAAGCTGCTGAACTTGTTGGAGCTGTTTCTGGAGATACTTACGTTAAATTAGACCACGGTATCTTGACAGTTAACCAACTTGATATGTTCTTGAAAGCAATGCCATTTGAATTGACATTTGCAGATGATAACAATCAATTCTTGTACTTTAATAACGCCCACCAAGACCCAGATACAATGTTTGGTAAACGTGTACGTGCTCAATCAGGAAATAGATTAGGAACAGTACACGGTACATTGCCTGATTCTAGAATGAAAAACGTTGAATGGGTTGTCGGCGTATTGCGTAACGGGGATCAAGAATATGTCCGTACAATTGTGCCAGGAACACCTGAAGGTGTTATTAATACCCATAATTACCAAGCAATGTACTACCCAGATGGTTCATATGCTGGAATTAATGAAATTATCTTTAATTTCCAACCATGGCTTGACTGGTACCTCAATACAACTGGTCAACGTTTAGTCGGTGGAAATGCTGCAGCTCCTGCTGGCGGACATGGTCACGGCGATGCAGATGCTACATCTGGAGCTTCTGATGCAGGTGATGCCGGTGGTCACGGTGGTGGCGCAGACGCTACATCTGGCGCAAGTAACTAATAACTTTAGGAACCATCTTGGTTCCTTTTTTAACGAAAAAAGACTAGCAAACACAAATTGCTAGTCTTTTGGTTATTATTTCATCTATCCTTCTTAAAAGAAAGAATACTTATACTCAATGAAAATCAAAGAGCAAACTAGGAAGCTAGCCGCAGGCTGTACTTAAGTACGGCAAGGTGAAGCTGACGTGGTTTGAATTTGATTTTCGAAGAGTATTATTATGAATTTGGGTCATCGAGACTGCGGCCATGTAAACCTTTTTCACGTTGGACTTGACGTAGTTTCTCTGGTGTAACATCATTTCCTTCTTCGTCCACAATTTTGATCCCTTCGATGTGGTGACGAACAGTGCGACGATAACCTTCTATGTACTCCTCACGTAGTTTGGCTTGTTCTACTTTTTCTTCTGGGGTCAAGCCTTCTGTTTTTTTCTTTTTGGCAAGCTCGTTAATACGATCAATTTTTTTAGGATCCATGTTTCTCTCCTTTATGATAAGATTTAGTCCGTTTATCAAATTTTATTTAGTGTTAATTTGGTTAAAACGAGCAAGCTTAGCTGCTTTTTGAGTTAAATGAGACAAGATAGCCAAGCGATTTTGACGGACTGCTTCATTTTCAGCCATAACCATGGTATTCTCAAAGAATGCATCAATGACTGGGCTAAGAGCAAAGAGTTGTTTCAATTGTTGACTGGCAGATCCTGATAAAACGAGTGTTTCTACTGCTTCTGCCAAGGCTTTTTCTTGGTCATTTTCAAAGAGTGCTGAATCAACTGTAGCTACTCCTTCTGCCTTCTCAGCCAAGTTAAAGGCACGAGAAAGTGATTCAACAGAAGGTTTGAAGTCTTCTTCCTTGCTTGCTTCTACGAGAGCACTTGCTGCTTCCAACATATCTGCCACAACAAAGTTCGAACTTGCAAGTACAGCTTCCTTAATATCTTTTGGAGTAGAGCCCATCATCTTATCAACACGAGCCTTGATAAAGTCCATAACCTCTGCTTTATTTTCATAAGTCAAGCTGTCAAATGTTAAAGCATAAAGGCTATCGATCAGCTCATCCATAGCAATGTGCCAACCAAAAGCATCCAAGATACGAACTACACCTTGAGTTGCACGACGAAGAGCATAAGGGTCATTAGACCCTGATGGAATCAAACCTACTGAGAAGAAGCTCAAAATCGTATCCAATTTGTCTGCAATGGCAAGCACTGCGCCGACCTTGCTCTCTGGAAGTTCTCCTTCAGCTGAAGTAGGCATGTAGTGTTCACGAATAGCAGCTGCCACCGCTGGAGTTTCCCCAGCAAGAAGGGCATATTTCTCACCCATAATTCCTTGGAGCTCGTCAAACTCACCAACCATACCTGTCAACAAGTCAAACTTGTAAATGGCTGCTGCACGGGCTAAGTCAATCGTTTCATCCGCTGACAAGCCTGCCTTTTCAGCCAAAAGTACAGCAATCTGACCCGTACGAATCATGTGCTCACGAAGGGAACCAATCTTCTCATGGAAGGTTACATTGTTTAATTTTTCAACAAGATCTGAAATGACCAATTTTTGATCTTCACGCCAGAAGAATTCACCATCTTCCAAACGAGCTACCAAAACTTTTTCATTTCCTTTGATGACATTTTCCAAATGCTCTGCGTTTCCGTTACGGACTGAAATGAAATTTGGCAAGAGTTTACCATCTTGATCACGAACAACAAAGTAACGTTGGTGTTCTTTCATTGAAGTCACCAAAACTTCTTCTGGAACTTCAAGGTATTTGGCATCAAAACTTCCCATAAAAGCAGTTGGGTATTCAACCAAGTTCAAGACTTCATTCAGCAAATCAGCATCAATTTCGATACGTACACCATGTTTTGCCTCAATTTCCTTGATTTGGTCAACAATCATTTGCTCTCGTTCACGTGGATCTGCTATTACAAATTGTGCACGAAGATCTTCTTCATAGCTCAATGCTGACTGAATTTTGGTTTCTTTCCCCAAGAAACGATGACCACGGCTCACACGACCTCCCTTGATATCAAGGAAATCCAAATCAAATTCTTGCTCATCCAAAAGAACAGTTAAAGTGTGTACAGGGCGGATATACTCAAAAGTGTTGTTAGCCCAGTGCATGCTGACAGGGAAGGTCAATGACTTCAAGACGTCTACTACACCTTGAACAATGTTCTCAACTGGTTGGCCCACTTCTTCCTTGGTAACATAGACATATTCTTCACCCTTGATTTCACGGAATTCAATATCTTCAACTGTCAAGCCTTTCCCACGGACAAATCCTTGAGCTGCTTTGGTGAAGTTTCCATCACTATCCAAGGCAATTTTCTTTGCTGGACCCTTGAAATCTTCTGTCAAATCAGACTGTTTGTCTGCAAGACCAGTCACACGAACAGCCAAACGACGTGGTGTTGAGAAGGTTTGAATAGCTTCAAAAGACAGGCGATTTTCTTTGAGGAAGGCTGCCATTTTTTCGCCCAGTTGTTTTTCACTTGGTGTGACAACATAGGCTGGTAATTCTTCAAGACCGAGTTCTACTAATAAGTTTTTTGTCATGTTTTTTCCTTTACATTTTCTTCAATCTTTTTTTGATATGCACCTTAGGTACTGGGGACGTCGCTAACTAACTTTGTGAGTCTGTAGGGAAATCTAATGCAAAATTGATCAAGATTTCCAACAGTCTCATCAAAGTGGATTTAGCTGACTGATTTTTGAACCTACGGTTTCAAAAATCCCCACATAACAGTACAGCGGTGCATATCCCTCTAGCAAGTCTTCGACTTGTCTCTAACGATTTTAGAGCACAGTATTAGTCACTATTCTGCGTCTTCTGCTAAGAGTTTAGCTCGTGTTGCTTCATCTAAAAGTGGGTAGCCTAGGCGTTTGCGTTCTGCGACAAAGGTTTTAGCTACGACACGGGCCAAGTTACGGATACGAGCGATATAGCCTGCGCGCTCTGTTACAGATACAGCACCACGCGCATCAAGTAGGTTAAATGTGTGTGAACATTTGAGAACATAGTCATAGGCAGGGTGAACCAAGCCCTCTTCCAAGGCACGACCAGCTTCTTTTTCAAACTTATCAAAGTTTTCAAGCAACATTTCTTGGTCCGAAATTTCAAATGAATATTTTGAGTGCTCGTACTCAGGCTGGATAAAAATTTCTCCGTATTTTACACCATCGGCCCATTCGATATCATAGACAGAATCAACCTCTTGGATATAAGAAGCCAAGCGTTCCAAACCATAAGTAACTTCAGCAGTCACAGGGCCAGTTGCCAATCCACCCACTTGTTGGAAATAAGTAAACTGAGTAATTTCCATCCCGTCAAGCCAAACTTCCCAACCAAGACCAGCTGAACCAGTTGATGGATTTTCCCAGTTATCCTCAACGAAACGAATATCGTGCTCTAAAGGATTGATTCCCAATTTTTCCAAAGATTCAAGGTAAAGTTCTTGGATATTTGATGGAGAAGGCTTCATAACCACTTGGAATTGGTGGTGTTGGTACAGACGGTTAGGGTTTTCCCCGTAGCGACCGTCAGCAGGACGACGTGATGGCTCTACATACGCTGCATTCCATGGTTCAGGTCCGATAGCACGAAGGAAAGTGTAAGGACTCATGGTTCCCGCACCTTTTTCGTTGTCATAGGCCTGCATAAGCATACAACCTTGGTCATTCCAAAATTGTTGCAAAGTCAAAATAATTTCTTGAAATGTTAATTTTTTAGACATTGTTTACTCCTTTTTATATAAATTACTTGCGACACGAGTCTGCCTCGTCGATCATACGAGGCAAGACGAGTTAGTACTGCGTCTAGCTCAGGCACTCTAGTACTGAGCGTGGGGCAGTCCGACTATAAGGAGGTTTCTGCCACTGACGCAGTGGAAAGTCAATTTTTTAGACATTGTTTACTCCTTTAATTTATATTATCTTTTTAGCTTTATTCATCAAGCAACCAAGAAAAAGCTGGGTCCTGAAAAATATGACGTTTGGGAACAGTTTGTAAATTCTGATCGCATTCATCTATTGTTCCTAATTTCAAAGCACAAACTTCTGGTATATTTTCTTGAGTAGTGAAAATTTGACTGTAACAGTTCTGGCAGTAATAACGTTGTTTCCCTGGAGATGAACTATAGGTAACCAACTTCTCTTTTTCATACAATACCAGATTTTTGCTGCTAACTTTGGCATTAACTGTGTAGGCTGACGCAGTTACTTTCCGACAGAATGAGCAATGGCAAAAAACTATTTCCGACAATTCTTCATCTAAAGTGTAGGTGACTGCTTTACATAAACAAGATCCTTTAAGCATGATGCTCCTTTCCACTTAGGTATTAGACGAAATTCAAAAAGAACCGAATTTCAACACCCAAGCCTTGCGACTAGGGGCGTCAGAAACGCGGTTCCACCCTAATTTATTACTTCATTGTTTTTGAAAATACTACAGAAAGCGCCAGCACTTTATTTTGCTCTACTTGGCTCCCACTATCCCAAGCTCGCTTGAAGAACGCCATAAGACTTTCTTTCCTGCAGACTATTATATCAAAAATCAGAAGAATGTACAATTCTTTTTATGATTTTCTAGAAATCCATATCATCAACTCGTGGAGCACCCGACTGGACAGTTATCGTTTTTAAGGTTTCTCGCTCCTCATGACTCAGTTCAATTGCAAAGCAATCAAGATTAGCCTGAATACGAGACGCTGTGACAGATTTTGGAAGTGGTAAAAATCCTTCTGCTAAGCTCCAGGCCAAGGCTATCTGGGCAACCGATTTTTCGTGATTTGCTGCGATTTCTTGGACTTCCTTGCTATCAAACAGTTCTCCCTGACCAAAAGGTCCCCAAGCTTCCAATAAGATTCCTTTTTCTCGACAGTAATCAACGACTTCCTCTTGATACACACCTGGAGCCAAACGAACTTGATTGACCGCTGGAAGAATTTTTGCTGTTTCAAGCAAGGCATCCAAATGCTTGGGAAGGAAATTACTAACTCCGATAGCACGGATTTTACCTTCTAGGTAAAGATCCTCCATCGCTCTCCAAACTTCTGAATTTCGGATTTTCCAGTGGTTATTTTCTCTGAGTGGTTTTGGATTTGGCCAATGAATCAAATACAAATCCAAATAATTCAAACCCAGCTTCTCTAAAGACTCTTCAAAAGCCTGACGAGCTTGCTCATAGGTGTGGTTTGTATTCCAGAGTTTGCTGGTTACAAAAATTTCCTCCCTAGGAATCCCACTATCTTGAATAGCACGACCAACGCTTTCTTCGTTTTTATAGATGGCAGCCGTATCGATATGGTGATAGCCTGCCTTTAAAGCCTCCAAAACTGCTTGGTAGGCAATTTCTCCATTCTCAGCTTTCCAGGTTCCAAATCCTAGAACTGGAATTGTAACGCCATTGTTTAAAGTATAAGATTTCATTTTTTTCCTTTCTAAATTAGAAGAAAATCCAAAGAGCCAAATTTTCAAGGAAAACTTATCTCTTTAGATTTTGTGTATTATTGATTGCGGTCGTAATAGAGCTGGTGAGCTTTAAGACGAGTATCTAACAAATCTGGAATGGTCACAAAGTCATAACCTTGACCTTTCAAATAGTCAATAACCTTCGGTAGAGCATTGACCGTCTCAGCATGGATATCATGCATGAGAATAATAGAACCATTCTTGACTTCTCGTTGAATTTCTGTCAAAATCGCTGCTTCATTTTTGTTCTTCCAGTCCAGACTATCCACATCCCACATAATAAAGCTCAAATCAAGGCCATTGCGAATGTCGTCTGTAATGGCTCCATAAGGTGGACGCATGAGTTTAGAACTAGAGCCCAGCACCTTAGTTAGCGCATCCTCAGTATCAGTAATTTGTTTTTTAGCTTCGTCAAGCGAAAGTTTTGAAAGCACTGGATGGCTCCAACTATGGTTCCCAATGACATGACCATCTGCTTTCATGCGTTTCAAAATCTCTTCATTTCCAGAAACATTCTTACCTAAAACAAAGAAAGTTGCCTTGATACCATACTTAGAAAGAGTATCTAATGCTTGATTTGTCGTTGCAGGATTCGGTCCATCATCAAAAGTCAAGGCTACTACTTTACGATTTTTCTTTTCATAATAGGCCTTGTAAAGTTCGGCATCCTTATCTAATAGATAAGAGGACTGAATGACCTCAAAGAAACTAGATACTGGTAAGGCAATCTCATCTAGATTTTCCACTGCCTGACTTGGATAAAGGATAATTTGGCTATCCTTATAATCAAAGTTCCATGCAGACAGGTCTTGGTCAGAGAAGCCTTTAACAAGCAGATCAATCTTTTCTTGCTCCAATTTCTTATCCTGTAAGAAAGAGGTCATTTCTTTAATCAGCTGTTCTTTGGCTTTACTAGCATCTGAAAATAATTGATCAAGTGTAAAAGATTTACCATCTTCTGTCAAATGAACTTTTGCCAGACTAGTTTTTTCAGTCTCTTCAACTTTTGACGAAGTTAAATCATAGACTTGTTTCATCACACTTCGGTTGACAATCCCTTTTAAAGTCGAATCCTGTTTCTCCGTATAATAAAAAACCAGATTTTCCTTATCCTCTAGATTGTCTTTAATACCCTGTGTCATAATTCCCTTTATAGGCGAAATCACTTGCTCCCCTTGGAGAGGATAATAGGCAATTACTTCTGCTTGTCCCTTACGAAAATGATCCTTCTGATTTCCCTCACTCAATTGATCATCTTTCTCTTTTTTGAGCGATTCAATCTTTTGTTCAAAACTTTGTTTTGTGTATATTTTGTATCCAATTATTGAACCAAGGACACAAATACTTACTGAGAAGATAGCTACTAGGGCTATTAGACTCATTCTTATCTTATCGTGATTCTCACGCTTTGCTCTACTTTTATCCATAAGACCATCATATCAAATTCAAGCTATAATTTCAATGATTTTGGAGGAAATAGTATATTAAAAAAGAGGGGCAACCCCCTCTTAAAATCTTATTTGACTGCTTCTTTCAAAGCGTCTACCTTGTCCAAACGTTCCCATGGAAGATCAATATCTGTACGTCCCATGTGTCCATAAGCTGCTGTTTGACGGTAAATTGGACGCTTGAGGTCCAGCATTTGGATAATTCCTGCAGGGCGAAGGTCAAAGATTTGACGCGCTGCTTTTTCAAGCTTGCTTTCAGCTACTGTTCCTGTACCAAAGGTATCGATACGAACAGAAACGGGTTGCGCAACACCGATTGCGTATGCCAATTGCACTTCTGCCTTTTTAGCAAGACCCGCTGCAACGATATTCTTGGCAATATAGCGCGCAGCATAAGAGGCTGAACGGTCCACCTTAGTCGCATCTTTACCAGAGAAGGCACCACCACCATGACGAGAGTAGCCCCCATAAGTATCTACGATAATCTTACGACCAGTCAAACCTGAGTCCCCTTGAGGTCCACCGATTACAAAACGACCAGTAGGATTGATGAAGAATTTTGTTTGCTCATCCAAATAAGAAGCTGGAATAACCTCTTTGATAACCTTGTTAATGATATCATTGTGAATTTGTTCGTTGCTGACTTCTGGATCGTGCTGAGTTGAAATCACGACTGTGTCCACACGTACTGGACGGTCATTTTCATCATACTCAACTGTAACTTGTGACTTGGCATCTGGGCGAAGATAGCTAATTTCACTAGACTTACGAAGTTCTGCCAGACGACGAACCAATTTATGGCTGAGTGAAATTGGCAATGGCATGAGCTCTTCTGTTTCATCTACCGCAAATCCAAACATGAGTCCTTGGTCTCCAGCACCAATCAAGTCCAGCGGATCTTGGTCTGCATTCCCACGAACCTCCAAGGCTTCGTTGACACCTTGGGCAATGTCAGGAGATTGTTCCACCAAAGATGGGTGTACTCCCACCGTCTCCGCAGAAAAACCATATTCTGTATTGGTGTAGCCAATCTCTGCAATGGTATCACGAACTACACGGTTAATATCCACATAGGCATTTGTAGAAATTTCACCAAAAACGTGGACGGAACCAGTGTATACAGCTGTCTCAGCAGCAACGTGCGCCTCTGGATCCTTGGCTAAAATAGCATCCAAAATCGCATCTGAAATTTGGTCTGCAATCTTATCCGGATGCCCCTCAGATACAGATTCAGACGTGAATAATTTACGTTCTGACATAAAAATGTCCCCCCTTAAAAATAGTGTTATAGAGTTACAAAGTACTGATAGGTATTTTTATTCTATAAGAGTTACGACGCAAAAGAAATAAAAACGATACTTTTTTATTTCTGAAGCTAGTAAGGCGCATAGGATGACCGCACTATAGCGGCAACCGTATGGAGCCGTCATTCTTTGCGAGTTGCAAAGTACTGATAGGAAAACTCTTAGTAATAAATGCCTACCATCTTATCGGGACTATATAACTTTATCATTATACCATTTTTAAGTACAATTTGCAGTCTTTAATGTAGAGTTTTGGTTAAGATAGTTCGTTATCATAAATAAAAAAAAGTTGGAGCTCAGCACTCCAACAATTGCTATTAAAATGTTTGGCGTTTTGCTTTACGCTCTGCACGACCGCGAGCGCGATTTTCAGCGCGCTTGTTTTTCCGACGTTTTTCATCAACCGCCCATTGAATCTTCTTCTTATAACCTGGTTTGACTTTTTTCTTTTTCTTTTTAACCAAACCAATCATTTCGATATCAAGCTTATCTTGTTTTTTCTCACGGTTGGCACGACGATCACGGTCATAAGTATCTTGAAATTCCCCGTCTTTGACCATCTTAGGAGTAAACTTGATTCCTAATTTCTCCAACTCACGGATATCAGAGTCATCACTTGGCTGATATAGGGTAATAGCTGTACCTGGTAGGCCGTTGCGTCCAGTACGACCAACACGGTGCACGAAGAAGGATAAGTCTTGCGGAATGGCATCATTAATAACATGGCTGACACCTTCAATATCAATTCCACGCGCTGCCAAATCCGTTGCGACAATATACTCAAAATCCAGATTTTTCACCTGATTCATGATACGCTTGCGCTCACGAGGGGCAATATCTCCGTGAATCTTTGCCACCTTCAAACCTTGCGCAGTCAAGTAAGCATGCAATTCATCAGCCCGTGTTTTAGTGTTAACAAAAATCATTGCCAAATAAGGTTGCATCAACTGAGTCAGCTGGTAAATTTGAGCATTCTTGTCACGTCCCTTAGTAGAAATCAACCAATTATCAATAGTGTCAGAAATGACCGTTTTGGTCTTGATTTTCTCCATAACAGGATTTGATAAGTATTTTTTCAAGAATGGTTGCAACTTTTGTGGAATGGTCGCTGAGAAGACCATGAATTGCAAGTCTTTTGGAAGGCTGCCAGCAATCTTATCAACAGTTTCCAAGAATCCCATATCCAAGGTCATATCAGCCTCATCGACCACAAAGGTCTTAGCCTTGTGAATAGCTAAATCAGCAGATTTAACCAAGTCATAGATACGGCCTGGCGTACCGATAACAATATGAGGTTGGTTGCTTGCTAATTTCTCAATCTGGCGAGCCTTATCTGTCCCCCCCACATAATTAACCACACGAATTTCCACTTCTGAGTGGGCTGCAATCTGACGAGCTGCTTGGTAAATCTGAGTAGCCAACTCACGGCTCGGTGCCGTAATCACTGCTTGAACACTATCGCTGGTTTCATCTAATTGCTGGAAAATCGGCAATAGGAAAGTGTGAGTCTTACCCGAACCTGTTTTTGATTCTCCTACTAGGTCACGACCTGCCAAAACAATAGGAATCAACTTATCTTGCACCTCTGTTGGAGCTGTAAATTTCAGCTCCTCCAAGGCTTCTCTAATATAGTTTTTAAATTGAAATTTCGTAAATGACATAATATCCTCGATTCTATCTATCCTATCAATTATACCACATTTTACTCCATTTCAGTAATCTCACTTATTTAGGCTATTTCCAGTAGCTTCTCTAGTTAGAAAAAGGCTGGAATTTGTGAATCCCAACCTCTTTTCAGTCCTTATTTCCAGTTTAAAATAGCATTCAAGCCATAGTGATCACTCACTTGTGGACTCTTGTTACCATCAAATACGACATGTAAATATTCCACCTCTAACTCTTTGGTAGTAAAAACATAGTCGATTCGAAGGGGTTCTGTGTTCCCCTTCCAGCCATCAATTTCTGGTGGAACAGTATAGCTACCACTTTTCTCTTGAGCAACTTCAAATGCGTCTTGTAAGCCTAATGGACTAGCTAAAATAGCTTGGTAACCTTCCTGTCCAGCCGGATTGTTGAAATCTCCAGCTAGCAAAAGCGGCTTGTTCAATTCTTTCAAGACAGCCTCAAATCGTGTCCATTCTTCTTGGAAACCTTTATCCCACCAAGAAAGGTGGACACTTGCAACTGCAAGCTCCTTACCATCAACTACAGTTTCAGCCAAGGCAACACGACGAGTATGATAGTCTGTTGGATCATCCACATCTGAAACTAAAATTTCTCTGGCTTCAATAGGTGTTTTAGACAAGATAGCCACACCTTCGTGGTAGCGATCATAACCGATATGGTTATAGGCCCAAGTCCAGTAGTAATTTTTCCCTTGCTCAGACAACTTTTCAACCAAAAGTTTAACATAGTGATCTTGGTGAATAGGCTCAGCTGCTGGCAAAGCTTGATAAAGGTCATTAACCTCCACCTCTGGCGAAGTGATCTCCTGATTGATTTCTTGGAAACAAATCAAATCATAGTCCTTTTCAAGAATATCCTGAAGCAAAATCTGGAATTTTTCCTCTGCTTCTTTCTCCATCCAACTGTGAGTATTGAGTGTTAAAAATTTCATTCTTTTCTCCCAAAATAAGAGGTTGGAATACAGCTTCCAACCTCAAGTATATTACAATTCTACTTTAGCAACTGCTGTTTTAGCTGCAAGAGAACCTGTTTTTTCTAATTTAACTGATTTAATTGCATCACCATTTGTGAAGACAACTACTGTTGAAGTTTCACGTCCTGCTGCACGGATAGCATCCAAGTCAGCTGTAACAAGGAGATCACCTGCTGCAACTTTTTGTCCTTCAGCAACATGAACTGTAAATGGTTTACCTTCAAGACTTACTGTGTCCAAACCAATGTGAACCAATACTTCAAGACCTGGTTCAGTCACAAGACCAAGAGCATGTTTTGTTGGGAAGATGCTTGATACAGTACCTGAAACTGGAGATACAATGTTTCCATTTGCAGGTTCAACAGCAAATCCGTCACCCATCATTTTTTGAGCAAATACTGGATCTTTTACTTGTTCCAAAGCAACAACTTGACCATCAGCTACTGAGTATACTTCCTCAGTAAGACCTTTATAGTGAACTGTGTTTTGTTGTGCTTCTGTCATTTGACTTGGAAGAGTTTCAGGAATAACTTCACCTGAATCAAGGATATCTTGGATATCAGATTTCAATACGTCTGCTTTTGGACCGTAGATAGCTTGAACTCCTTGTCCTTTCATGACAAGACCCATAGCTCCTTCTGCTTTCCATTGTTCTGCATCACCGACTTTGTCAGCGTCTTTTACAGTTACACGAAGACGAGTCATACATGCGTCTACATCAACGATGTTTGCACGTCCACCAAGAAGGTTGATAATGTTTACAGCTTGAGAACCAGCTGCAACTTTCACTTCGCTGCTAGCTTCTTCTGAACCTTCAGCAGTTTCGTAGTTTCCGTTACGTCCTGGAGTTGCGTAGTTGAATTTTTGAATCATGAAGTTTGCGATAAAGTACATGATTACAGCAAAGAGAACAGTTACCCAAATGAAGTTAATGATATCCATACCGATACCAGCACTGATTGCAATAGGTGTACGAGTCAAGAACTCGATTGAACCGAATGAGTGCATACGTAGGTTTACGACGTCAGCCATAGCAAAGGCAGCACCTTGAACAAGTGAGTAAACAAGATACATAGGTGTTGCTACAAACATGAACATGTATTCGATTGGTTCAGTAACCCCTGTCAAGAATGTTGCAAGAGCTGTCGCAATCATCATACCTTTGTATTTGTGTTTCTTATCAGCATCAACATTACGGTAGATAGCTACAATCACACCCATCAAGATACCGAATGAACCGATCATTTGTCCAACTTTGAAACGAGCTGGGTGAACAGTATCTAACAATTGTTGGTAATGACTTGCATCTGTACCTTTAAGGTTAACAAGGTCTGTTACCCATGCAAGCCATAGTGGGTCTTGACCAAATACTTGAGTACCTTTAGCTGCACCTGTCAAAATCTCATAAGTACCACCAAGAGCTGTATAGTTCATTGGGATTGTCAACATGTGGTGAAGACCAAATGGCAAGAGCAAACGTTCCAAAGTACCATACAAGAATGGTGCAAGGATTGGAGCAGTTTCTTGTGAGTTAGCAATCCAGATACCAAAGCTATTGATACCTGTTTGAACTACTGGCCAGAATGCAGCAAGTAGAATTGCAGCGATTGCTGAACGAAGAATAACTACAAATGGTACGAAACGTTTCCCGTTGAAGAATGAAAGTGCATCAGGAAGTTTACGGAAATTGTAGTATTTGTTGTAAGCAGTTGCCCCTACAAAACCTGAGATAATCCCTACGAATACACCCATGTTCAAGGCTGGAGCTTCAAGAACACTGATAAAGTAATCAGCAACTTTGATTGAACCACCGAATAGAGTAGTTACCATAGCATCTGGATTTTTTAACATATCTCCTGATACACCAAAGATTGTACCAGTGATACGGTTAATCAAGATGAAGGCAAGACCAGCGGCGAAAGCACCACCAGCACGTTCTTTAGCCCAGCTACCTCCAATGGCTAGGGCAAACAAAATGTGAAGGTTACCGATAACCCCCCAACCAATTTGCTCAAGAATTCCACCAGTGATTACAAGTGGTGCAAAGGTTGGGTTAATCATCACGATAGACTTACCGATTGAAATCATCAAACCAGCAGCCGGCATAACGGCAATAACCACCATCAAAGCCTTACCGAATTTTTGCCAAAATTCGAAAGACAAGACATTTTTGAATGTATCTTTCATCATTCAAATCTCCTTTATTTTTATTTAGGCAAACGTTTTACGAAAACGTTTGCACCTTTTATGATTTAATTATACCACTTTAATTTTTTTTGTAAAGGCTTTTACAAAAAAAAGGAGACTTTTTTCTAAAATTTTTGTAGTAAAAAAGGAGATATTAAAATCTCCTCAAATATAATTCTATTTTATTTTAGATTTTCAGGAATCGGCGCATTGAAATTCCTGATCCGATTGAACCGATAAAAATTCCAATCACAAATAATAGAGCAATCATAAGTGGACTGAATACCTCTGGTGATATCATTGAAAGGTTCTGACCAACCAATGACTTATTAACCGATTGGTAAACCATTTTATAGACAATAAATACCAGAACTGACGGAAGAGTTGCTCCAAGCAAACCAATGAAGGCACCTTCAAGCAAGAAAGGTCCACGGATATAGCCGTTCTTAGCACCTACTAAACGCATGATTTGAATTTCACGGCTTCGTGAAATAATGGTGATACGAATAGTATTAGAAATCAAGAACACCGCAATGAAAATCAATAATCCCGCGATAACTAGTCCCCAGACACGAATAAATGAGGCTAACTTAAACAAGCGTTCTGTATTAGCACCACCATCTTGAACTTCTGATACACCTTCAATTTTCTTAGCCTCTTCTGCTACTGTCTTTACATCGCTTGGCGTGTTGGTATCAACAATATATGCATCATAGAGTGGATTGGCATCCCCTTCAAAGATTTTCCAGTTGTCCCCCATTGTTTCGGTCAACTTTTCATATTGTTCTTCTTTACTTGAAAAGGTAACACTTTTAACAGTTGACATACCTTTCAAAGCATCGTATACCTTATGGTAGTCATTATTGGTAACGGTTTGACCTTCTTTTTCAATGGTCTCACTATTGTCAGCTACGTCCTTACGAATATATACCATTACTCGGACATTGTTTTCAATATCTGTAGCGAGTTTAGCCGTATTAAAGATAACAGATGCAAATATTGCAACTAAAGTCAAAGTAATCATAACCGAACTGACAGCTGCTACTGTCATCCAGCCATTTCGTTTCAAACTTTTTAATGATTCAAATAAATGACGAAAAAATCTACTAATCATCGTATCCATATTCTCCTTTAGCTTCGTCACGAACGACACGGCCATTTTCAATGGCAATGACACGGTGGCGCAAGGTATTTACAATCTGACTATTGTGGGTAGCCATCAAGACAGTTGTACCTTGGAGATTGATGCGTTCCAATAAATTCATAATTTCCCATGAATTATCTGGGTCCAAGTTTCCTGTTGGTTCGTCCGCAATCAATACTTTTGGATTGTTTACAATGGCACGTGCAATTGCAATCCGTTGCTGTTCTCCCCCCGAAAGTTCATTTGGAAAAGAACGAACCTTATGCTTCAATCCAACCAAGTCTAAAACTTCCATAACACGTTTTTTGATGTTACGACGGCTCTCACCGATTACTTCCATTGCATAGGCAATATTTTCATAAACAGTTTTCTTTGGCAAGAGTTTGTAATCCTGAAAGACTACCCCGACACTACGACGTAGAAGTGGGACATCTTTCTTCTTAATTTTAACCAGATTAAAACCAGCAACAGATAAGCTTCCTTTTTCGATTTTTACTTCGCGGTACAAAGCTCTAATAAATGTTGACTTCCCAGCTCCTGACGGACCTACGATATAGGCAAATTCCCCGGGTTCAACAGTGACTGAGACACCTCGCAAAGCTGTCGTTCCGTTATCATACTTTTTGACAACATCTCTCATTTCAATGATTGACATGTGAGTTCCTTTCTATCTTAGCTGATTCGCCACTTGAGATAAGCATCGATAAAACCATCTAGGTCTCCATCCATAACCTTATCTACCTGCGCAACTTCAAAGCTAGTTCGATGATCTTTTACCATAGTATAAGGCGTGAAAACATAAGAACGGATTTGACTTCCCCATGTGATTTCCTTTTTCTCACCCTTGAGGGAATCGACTTCCGCAGCTTTCTTTTCTTGCTCCATTTGATAGAGCTTGGCCTGTAACATCTTCATAGCTCGATCTCTATTTCCATATTGGGTACGATCGACCGTTGACTGAACGACAGTTCCCGTAGGAATGTGTGTCAAACGCACCCCTGTTGAAACTTTATTGACGTTTTGTCCACCAGCACCACCTGAACGGAAGGTATCCATCTTGATATCATCTTCACGGATTTCCACTTCAATAGTATCATCCAGCTCAGGCATCACTTCTACAGATGTGAAAGAGGTATGGCGACGTTTAGCAGAGTCAAATGGTGAAATTCGCACCAAACGGTGTACCCCCATTTCTGACTTGAGAAGACCATAGGCATTAGGTCCTTCAAATGATAAGGTTACTGACTTGATACCAGCTTCATCTCCTGCTTGGTAATCCAAGACTTCTACTTTAAAGCCTTTAGCATTTCCATAGCGAGTGTACATACGAAGCAACATATCACCCCAGTCTTGAGCCTCTGTACCACCGGATCCTGGATGGATTTCCAAGATGGCATTATTATGGTCATAAGGTTCTGACAAGAGAAGGGTCATTTCGTAACTGGTCATCATCTTATCCAGCTCTGACAACTGTTCAACCAATTCTTCATGCACAGACTCATCTTCAGCTAAAAAGTCCAATAAAATTTCGACTTCATCCTGCAACTCTTCCATTTTGTGGAAAGTGTTGTAGGTGTTTTTTAATTCATTTAATTCTTGCGACGTTTTTTGGGCCGCGATATTATCGTTCCAAAAATCAGGTTCTGTCATCTTGTTTTCCAAGATGGCAATCTCTTCCTCTAAACCTTCGAGGTCAAAGAGACCCCCTGAAAGAAGCTAATTTTTCACGATTTGCGTCAATTTTCTGACGAATTTCTGAAATGTCCATAAATACTCCTTTTTTGTATCATTTTATTATACCATAATCTATCATTTCTTTCCATCTTTTGCTCTAATCCCTTATTGCACGTAAAAAGAAGCCTTTCGGCTTCCCTTCTTACAAGACTTTTGCTGAAGTACGAGTGATTTCTTCTACTTGAATATTCTCTGATTCAAATTTTTCTTTCAAGGCTGGTAAATCGATTGATCCATCGATTTGAACTTCGATAATCACCTTACCATCTTTTCGTGGAATATTTACTGTATGGGAGATATTCAAATTTTCTTCTACAATCAAAGAAACAATCTTTCCGAGAACACCGACTTCATCTTCTGTAACAAAGCGCACACGAATTCCTTCTTCACCGTAACCAGCAATTTCAAGAAAGGCTTGGAAAACGTCACGATCAGTAATAACCCCATATACTTGATGGTTATCAACAACAGGAAGAATACCAATCTTGTTTTTCAGCATCAGATAAGTTGCATCTTCTAGACTAGCATAGCCTGACACAGTAACAACATCGCGAATCATGACATCTTTTACTTTGGTCTTATTCAGAAGATAGTTCATCTCATAGATAGAAAGACTTGTTGCTTTTGAGGGGCTAGCTTGCGCAATGGTTCCCTCAGTTACCAAACCAACCAATTGATCATTTTCGATAACAGGCAAGCGGTGCAAACCTTGCTCTCTCATCAAATCTGCTGCATGAGATACTGTTGTATCTGGACTAATATACACTACCTTGCGGGTCATAAAATCTTTAACTGCCATGAGACTTCTCCTTTTCTATTCTTATCCCTATTATACAATCTTTTTGTAAATCTATCAAACGCTTACATTTCTTTTTCAAAATTCAGAAAAGTATGAATAAGCTAGCAAAAAGAGCTCTGAAATCGAGCTCTATGAATGAAGGTAAGATACCTTTCATTCGATTTTTCAATTATTAGAAATTAACCTTTCAATGTAGGTACAGATTTGTTTGCAATCTCAATCTACCGACTAAAAAGGTCCCCCGGACAATAGTGATGATTGCTTCGTAATCCTTATCCACCGATTAAAAAGGTCCCCCGGACCTTTTTAACCACCCAGATATGCTTTTCTGACTTCTTCTGATGAGGCGAGTTCTTTTCCTGTTCCGGATAGGACGATTTTTCCTGTTTCCAGTACATAGCCTCGGTCAGAGATTGCGAGTGCCTTATTGGCATTTTGTTCAATCAAGAGGACGGTTGTACCTTGTTTCTGGATATCTTGAATGATATCAAAAATTTCTTGGATAAAGATTGGAGCAAGTCCCATTGATGGTTCATCTAAAAGAAGAAGTTTTGGTGTTGACATAAGAGCGCGTCCCATGGCAAGCATTTGTTGTTCCCCTCCTGAAAGAGTGGCTGCATCTTGGTTCTTTCGTTCTTCAAGACGTGGGAAGCGTGAGAAAACTTTCTTCAAGTTAGCTTGATTTTCTTCACGATTTTTCTTTAAGAAAGCCCCCATTTCAAGATTTTCCATCACAGTCAAGCCAGGGAAGACATGGCGTCCTTCTGGAACTTGTGAAAGTCCACCAGCTACGATTTTCTGAGCTGGCATTTTTTGGATTTCTTGACCTAAAAATTCAATTTTTCCTGAACTTGGTCTAACCAAACCAGACAAGGTACGGAGAATAGTTGTCTTACCAGCACCATTGGCACCGATAAGGGAAACAACTTCTCCTTCATTAACTTCAAAGCTTACATCACGGACTGCTTGGATCATACCGTAATGTACAGAAAGATTTTCAACTTTTAACATAGACATTAGGCTTCACCTCCTAGATAAGCTTCGATAACGCGTTTATTGGTCTTAATTTCGTCTGGAGTTCCTTGAGCAATCAAACGACCATATTCAAGTACGTAGATGCGTTCTGTTACTTCCATGACCAGATTCATATCGTGTTCAATCAACATGATTGTAATTTTAAATTCATCTTTGATACGACGAATTAACTCAGTCAATTCTGCTGTTTCCTGTGGGTTCATACCTGCTGCTGGTTCATCTAAAAAGAGAATTTTAGGTTCCGTAGCAAGGGCACGAACAATTTCCAAACGACGTTGTTGTCCGTAGGCGAGGTTTTTAGCAAGAGTCTCTGCATCACCATCTAAATCAAAGATTTTCAATAATTCCAAAGCTTTAGCTTTTAATTCTTTTTCACTCTTGTAAAAAGCTGGTAAGCGTAAGAAACTAGCAAAAACATGTTGTTTGTGATGGTTGCCAAAAGCAATTAAAACATTGTCCAAAACTGTTAAATCTTTAAAGAGACGGATATTTTGGAAAGTACGTCCAAGTCCCAAAGAGGCAATCTTATAAGGTGCCTTTCCATTTAAAAGGTGACCATCTAAGGTAACTGTTCCCTCACTTGGTTCATAAACACCGGTCAAAAGGTTGAAAAGGGTGGTTTTACCAGCTCCGTTTGGACCGATTAGTCCAACCAATTCCCCTTCGTTTAATTCAAGAGTCACATCTCCAACAGCTGTTAGACCGCCAAAATGTTTGGTTAACTGTTTTACTTCAAGTAATGCCATTAGTTTTGTTCCTCCTTCTTAGATTTTTTAAAGAAACGTGATAGGCTCAATTCCCATGTTCCAAGGAGTCCACCTGGTCTGAAAATCATTACCAATACCAAGGCCAAAGCGTAGATAATCATACGCACGCTAGCAACATCTTGGAGAAGCATATTCAAAATTCCAAGAACAATAGCTGAAACAATCGCACCTGTAATTGAACCAAGTCCACCAAATACAACAATGATCAATACGTTGATTGAGTTGATGAAAGTGTAATCTTTCGGTACAACTGAACCGATAAATCCTGCCTGAAGTGACCCTGCAATACTTGCAGTAATAGCACCAAAGACAAAGGCGATGATTTTAATTTTAGTCGTATTAACCCCAACTGACTCAGCAGCAATCTCGTCCTCACGAACAGAGAGGGTTGAACGACCAATTGGGCTACGCAAGAAGTTCAAGGTTGCAATGGTTGTAATCACGACAAAGAAGTAAACCATTTGCCAAGTTGTAAAGTTAGGAATTCCCAAGATACCTGCCGCACCATTTGTAAGACTTCCACCATTGATGATAAAGATACGGATAATTTCAGATACACCGAGAGTCGCTACCGCAAGATAGTCCCCCTTCAAGCGCAAGGTTGGAATTCCGACAAGTAAAGCAACAGCTCCTGAAAGCAAAGCACCTACAAGCATAGCTCCAAAGAAGGCACCATAGGTTGGTGATTTAGAACCAATAATAGCAGCGGCATAGGCACCAATCGCCATGAAACCAGCATGCCCAAGTGAAAATTGTCCTGAAAAACCAACGATTAGGTTAAGACCAACAGCCAAAATAATATTAATTCCAATTTGTTGTAAAATCTGTACATAGAATAGATTGAGTACTCCAACTGAAACCAGTACACTAATCAAACCATAGCCAGCTAACAAAAGGAGTAACCATAGAATATTAACTTTTAAATTTTCTTTCATCGTTTACACCTTCTCTTTCACATTCTTACCAAGGATACCAGCTGGGCGGACAATCAAGATCAACAACAAGATTCCATAAACAATGGCATCACGGAAGTCTGACATCCCAAAGGCTGTCGCAAAGGTTTCCAATAGACCAATCACAAAACCACCAAGAGCCGCACCAGGAATAATTCCGATACCACCAAGTACTGCGGCAACGAAAGATTTAAGACCTGGAGTAACCCCCATCAAAGGCTCAAGAGAGTTATAATAAAGGGCAATCAGAACACCAGCCGCACCCGCAAGGGCAGAACCCAAAGCAAAGGTAAAGCTGATAGTACGGTTTACATTGATCCCCATCAATTGTGCTGCATCGCTATCTACGGATACTGCACGCATGGCTTTCCCCATCTTAGTCTTTTGGACAATGACTTGTAACAAAATCATCAAAATCAAGGAAATGGCCAAAATCATTAACTGCACATTTGTTAGGCTAATTGGTCCCAAATCATAGCGAACTGTTTGAATCGCTTGAGGGAAGGCACGGGTATTGGCACCAACCAGATAGACCATCCCATACTCCAATAGGAAAGAAACCCCAATAGCCGTAATCAAAACAGCAATACGAGTAGAGTGACGTAAAGGTCGGTAAGCAAGGAACTCAATCACGACACCAAGAATGGCTGTCGCTAGCATGGCTACAATAAGCGCTACAAAGAAATTCATTTGGAAAGAATTAATCAAGAAATAACCGATAAAGGCTCCCATCATATAAATATCACCGTGGGCGAAGTTGATGAGCTTGATAATTCCGTAAACCATGGTATATCCTAGGGCTAACAGCGCATAAACACTACCTAGAATCAAACCATTTACTAGTTGTTGGAGCATAAGATTCACTCTTTCTATTTATAATTTCGAGGGTTTTCCCTCACTTTTTGATAGGTTCTTAAACATCGAAACAGGGAGTGAGTCCGAGGCTCATTCCCTATTTCAACATTTTTCTATTATGGTTTTACAACTTCTGCTGCTTCAACCTTACCATTGTTCATGGTCATCATGTAAGCAGTTTTGACTGTGTTGTGGTCTGCATCGAAGCTTGTTTGACCAGTTACACCTTCAAAATCTTTTGTTTTAGCAAGGTTATCCTTGATTTCACCAGAGTTTTTAGCGCCTTTTGCTGCGTTTGCTACAAGGTGAACTGAATCATAAGCTAAGGCTGCAAATGTTGATGGTTCTTCATTGTACTTAGCACGGTAAGCATCAAGGAAAGCTTTTGCTTTAGCTGAAACTTCTACAGTAGTTGAGAAGCCTGAGATAAAGTAGATATTTGATGCTTTTTCAGCAGTTGCTTGTTGTACAAACTCTTCACCGTTGAATCCATCACCACCAACGATTGGCTTGTCAATTCCCATACCACGCGCTTGGTTTACAATTTTACCAGCTTCAGTGTAGTAACCAGGGACGATGATAGCATCAAAGTCTTTCCCTTTCATTTTTGTAAGGGCTGCTTGGAAGTCTGTGTCACCTGCTACGAAAGTTTCATCTGCAACGATTTCACCTTTATAAGCTTCACGGAAGGCTTTGGCAATACCCTTAGCATAGTCGCTGGCATTGTCAGTGTAAAGAACAACTTTCTTAGCGTTTAATTTTTCAGAAACATAGTTTGAGATAATCTTTCCTTGGAAGCTATCTTGGAAAGTTCCGATAAAGAGGTAATCTTGACCTTTAGTCAATCCATCTTGAGTCGCACTTGGCGAAATCAATGGAACACCTGCTTTTGTAGCGTTAGCTACCGCAGCTGCAGTTGCACCAGATGTCGCAGGTCCTACGATTGCTGATACTTTAGATTGAGTTACAAGGTTAGTTGTTACTGAAGCAGCCTCTGCTGTTTCAGACTTGTTATCTTTATCGACAACTTCGATTTGTTTTCCGTCGATACCACCTGCGGCATTGATTTCATCAACGGCAAGTTGGGCACCTTTTTGTTCAGATGTTCCGTAGGCTGCTACGGCACCAGTTTCCTCGAAGTTAAATCCGATTTTGATTGTCTTTTCATCTACTGAGTTACCAGCAGCGTTTGATGCTCCGGACTTCACTTCTCCACAGGCTGCAAGAAGTGCTACACTTGCAAGCGCCACAAACGATAGGGCAAATTTTTTCTTCATTTTCTGTCTCCTTATTTCTTAAATAAATAGCATGTTAAGAATATACCGAATTATCAGAAAATTGTCAACACTTTTCTTGAACTTTTTCGATGATAACGTTTTCCTCTCGATAAAGATTGCCCACAAAGGGTGTTTCCAGCTCTTGGATATGACAAGCTCTAACTTTTTTGATAAATTTTTCCTTGCTCAAGTGCCCGACCAATTGCTCCACTTCTTGAGTTGGAACATAGAGTTGTAAGTAACGATGCTTCTTGGAATGATAGGTAATATCTCCATAATCCTGCAGTTTTTTTGCATCACGATTATAGTAAAGATAGATAATCAAGCCAGATCGATTGACTTTTTCAAACATGATAAATCCTCTTTCTAAGAAATCTCTCCCTATTATACCAAAAAAAGCAAACCCAGTCGAGTTCGCCTTCTTTAATCATTAGTTCAAAGAATTGTTAGCCATGATTTCATCAATGAAGCCATATTCAAGTGTTTCTTGAGCGCTCATCCAATTATCGCGTTCTGCATCTACATGGACTTTTTCGATTGACTGTCCTGAATTTTCAGCCAAGATTTTTTCCAAAGTGTTACGAGTTTTAAGCAAGTGTTCTGCAGCAATCGCCATATCGGTTTGTTGAGTACCACCACCTGTACCACCCATTGGTTGGTGAATCATATACTCTGCATTTGGAAGCATGAAACGTTTGCCTTTTGCTCCACTTGATGCAATGACCGTCCCCATAGATGCAGCCATTCCCATAACAATAGTTTGGACATCAGCCTTGATAAAGTTCATAGTATCAACGATTGCCAAACCAGCTGAAACGGAACCACCAGGTGTATTGACATAAAGGTAAATATCCTTTGTGCTATCTTGGGCATCCAAGAAAAGCAACTGGGCAATAACTGAGTTAGCCATATTGTCTTCAACGGGACCTGTCAGCATAATGATGCGGTCTTTGAGAAGACGTGAGTAAATATCGTAGGAACGTTCTCCACGGCTTGTTTGTTCAATAACTACAGGAATCATTTATTTCTCCTTTTGAGTTTTAATTTTGTTGGTCAAATGACTGAAGATAAGACTATTATAATATCTAGGTCAAAAAAGGTCAAATTTTTGCTCTGCTTTCATTAGACAGAAACAAAAATTCAACCCCCTTTCACGACTGGAAATTCTTTTTCAAGTCATTTTTCTTTTAGATGTTATTTTGTACCGAACAAGCGGTCTCCAGCATCTCCAAGACCTGGAACGATATAACCGTGTTCGTTCAAGCGGTCATCCAAGGCTGCTGTAAAGATTTCTACATCTGGATGAGCTTCTTGAAGGGCTTTTACACCTTCTGGAGCAGATACAAGGCAGACAAATTTGATATTTGATGCGCCACGTTTTTTAAGCGAGTCAACAGCCAAGATTGCTGATCCACCTGTTGCCAACATTGGGTCTACTACAAAAATTTGGCGTTGGTCAATATCTTCAGGCAATTTTACCAAGTACTCAACTGGTTGAAGCGTTTCTTCATCACGGTACATACCGATGTGACCAACTTTAGCAGCTGGAACCAAGCTCAAAAGCCCATCAACCATCCCGATACCTGCACGCAAGATTGGAACGATGGCCAATTTCTTACCTGCCAATTGTTTTTGAACTGTTTTTGTGATTGGTGTTTCGATTTCCACATCTTCTAGTGGAAGATCACGAAGTACTTCATACCCCATCAACATAGCAATCTCATCTACTAGCTCACGAAAAGCTTTTGTAGAAGTATCTGTACGACGCAAGATTGACAATTTGTGTTGAATCAGTGGATGATTAATAACTTCAATTTTTCCCATTTTTGGAATTCCTTCTTTCAATTTATTCTTCTTATTATACCAAAAAACGGTTTAAAAATCTTTCTAAACCATTGATTTTTGATAATTTTTACATTAGATCTGCCTCTTTAAGAGCGGCCTGTACTGTCTCAAGTGGTAAATGGGTTAATTCTGTTCCTTTTTCTTGATAAAGGTATTGGGCATAGTCGTCCATTCGGTACTGGTTGATATAAACCACGCGCTTGCACCCAACCTGAAGCAATTGTTTGGTGCAATTCAGACAAGGAAAATGCGTCACATAGGCTGTAAAGCCTTTGGGAACACCACGTTCTGCACCTTGAAGGATAGCATTGACCTCGGCATGAAGGGTGCGAACACAGTGGCCTTCAATGACCAGACATTCGTGATCAATACAATGCTCGGTACCTGACACCGAACCATTGTAACCAGTGGAAATAACCTTATTATCCTTTACCAGAATCGCGCCCACTTTAGCACGTTTACAAGTGGAACGATTGGCAATTAGTAGAGCTTGGGCTGCAAAATACTCATCCCATGCTAGTCTTTTTTCAGTCATATCTCTTCTCCTTTTTCTCTATTTTTTAAAAAATGGTAACCGTAAATCTGCAATCTTTTCAGCAGGTACCTTCATGCCATCCTTGATCCATTTTAGAAGGACTGAGACGATGGCTGAACTCCAGAAGGAATGAAGATAAGAGCTGACACCTTTTGATTTTCCATGGTATTTTTCTAGAAATTCCTGCATGGCTTGGACAAAGATTTTTTCCAGATGGTAATCTAAGGCCAGTTGAATCACTCTGGCTTCCTTTCTTGCTTCTCGGAAAAGGTGAACCCAGACCAGATAAAGGTCTGTCTTTAAATCATAATGGTGCAACTGTTCCATAATATTGTGGACAGTTCGTTTAAAGACGCTCTCTAAAATTTCCTCTTTGGAATCATAATTGCGATAAAAGGCCGCACGCGAAACGCCTGCACGTTTGACCAATTCAGAAATACTAATCTTGGTCAAATCCTTTTTTTCCAAGAGCTGCAAGAGGGCTGTTTCGATGGCTTCTCTAGTTAATAAATTGGATTCTTGGTTTGATTTTCTGAGATTTTCAAGAGACTTTTCAGAGATTCTACGTTCAGACATAACATTTTCTTTCTACTTGTCACAACAGATGGATGAGGCTTTTGTTTCAAGGGCTTTCATGATATAATTGTAAAAAAAGACAGAACCTTTGTCAATGTATAACTGGCAAAGATGGAGAATTTCTATGACTTGGAAGATTATCGCTGACTCTGGTTGTGATTATCGTCAGCTGGTAACACCAGCTATTGACACGACCTTTGTAAGTGTCCCCTTAACCATTCAAGTAGCTGATCAGGTCTTTGTTGATGATGCCAGTCTTGACATTGACCAAATGATGGAAACCATGTATGCAACTGCAGAAGCTTCAAAATCAGCTTGTCCAAGCCCAGATGATTATTTAAGAGCATTTGAAGGAGCCAAAAACATTTTCCTAGTAACCATCACAGGTACTCTTTCTGGTAGTCACAATAGTGCTCAACTGGCTAAGAATATTTATCTGGAAGACCATCCTGATACTAAGATTCATGTGATTGATAGTTTGTCTGCTGGTGGGGAAGTTGACTTGCTCGTAGAAAAAGTGAATGACTTGATCGACCAGGGCTTATCTTTTGAAGAAGTGGTTGAAGCTATCACCGCCTATCAAGAAAAAACCAAGTTACTTTTTGTCCTAGCTAAAGTCGATAACTTGGTGAAGAACGGCCGTTTGAGCAAGCTTATCGGTACGGTCGTTGGCCTTCTCAATATCCGTATGGTCGGAGAAGCTAGTGAAACTGGAACTCTCGAATTGCTACAAAAAGCACGAGGACCAAAGAAATCAGTTCAAGCTGCCTATGATGAAATCATTAAAGCTGGATATGCTGGTGGCCGTATTGTCATGGCCCAACGTAATAACGAGAAATGTTGCCAACAGCTTTCAGACCGAATACGTGAAACCTTCCCACAGGCGGATATTAAAATTCTCCCAACATCTGGTCTCTGCAGTTTTTATGCAGAAGATGGTGGTTTGCTGATGGGGTATGAAATTGATTAATTGCATTCTTGACAAGAGGTGACTTCATCTCTTGTTTTTTTGTGGTACAATAGAGCTATGAAACATTTTGATACTATCGTCATTGGTGGAGGTCCTGCTGGTATGATGGCTACGATTTCCAGTAGCTTTTATGGACAGAAAACCCTCCTCATCGAAAAAAATCGGAAACTTGGAAAAAAATTAGCTGGTACTGGTGGGGGACGTTGCAATGTAACCAACAACGGAACTCTAGATGACCTACTAGCTGGCATCCCTGGAAATGGGCGCTTTCTCTACAGTGTCTTCTCCCAATTTGATAACCATGATATCATTAATTTTTTTACAGAAAATGGTGTTAAACTTAAGGTCGAAGACCACGGACGCGTCTTTCCTGCTAGTGACAAGTCTCGGACCATTATCGAGGCCTTGGAAAAGAAAATCACTGAACTCGGTGGTCGAGTTGCTACTCAAACGGAGATTGTTTCGGTTAAAAAGATAGACGACCAGTTTGTCCTTAAGTCCGCAGACCAAACCTTCACTTGTGAGAAACTCATTGTCACAACAGGTGGTAAATCCTATCCTTCGACTGGTTCAACTGGGTTTGGTCACGAGATCGCCCGTCATTTTATGCACACCATCACCGAACTTGAGGCCGCTGAGAGTCCTTTGTTGACAGATTTTCCACACAAGGTCTTGCAGGGTATTTCGCTGGACGATGTGACCCTAAGCTATGGTAAGCATGTCATCACTCACGATTTGCTCTTTACCCACTTTGGTTTGTCTGGCCCTGCTGCCCTACGTATGTCTAGTTTTGTCAAGGGTGGTGAAATCCTTTCACTGGATGTCTTGCCTCATCTTTCTGAAAATGACTTGACTACATTTCTAGAAGAAAATCGGGAAAAATCCTTGAAAAATGCCTTAAAAACTTTGCTTCCAGAACGCTTGGCAGATTTTTTTGTGCAAGGCTATCCTGACAAAGTCAAACAGTTGAGTGAAAAGGAACAAGAACAACTTCTCCAGTCTATTAAGACCCTCAAAATCCCTGTGACTGGTAAAATGTCTCTCGCCAAATCCTTTGTTACCAAGGGTGGTGTCAGTCTTAAGGAAATCAACCCTAAAACCCTTGAAAGTAAGCTGGTACCTGGCCTTCACTTTGCTGGCGAAGTCATGGATATCAATGCCCACACGGGTGGCTTTAATATCACTTCAGCCCTCTGTACCGGTTGGGTGGCAGGCTCAAATCAAATATATAAATAATTGAATGACTAAAATACAAAATAAGAAAGGAAGTCCTTTGGAACATATTATTTTACTAAGAGGTGTTACTCCTAATGGAAAAAATGCTATCCCGAAAATGTCTTATTTGGTAGATATTTTAACAGAAGCTGGTTTTCAACACGTTCGAACCTATATTCAAAGTGGAAATATTATTCTTGAAAGTAACTTAGCTCTCGAAGAAATACGAGAACAGGTTCATACTCTAATAAAGGAAAAGATTGGAGCCGATCTCAAAATAATCATTAAGAATAAGGATATTTTTAAAAACATTGTCCAAGAAAATCCGTTTGGAGAACACTATCTTTATGACCGTGTACACGTGATTTTTTATCAAGAAGCTATTCAAAGTCTCCCTTTAGAAAAATTAAAAATGGATTACGGTGAAGAAGAAATTTGTATCGGTAACCATTGTCTTTACCTCTATCTCCCTAGAACTACAAAACAAAAGAAACTCCATACCAACTATCTTGAAAAACTTTTCAATGTAGATTTGACCATGCGAAAACTAAATGTGGTAGAAAAATTATTAAGCAAGTAGTGCTTGAATTTAGTAAAAATCGGAAGAATACTCCTCCGATTTTATTTTGTATGAGTTTGGACATAGTGGGCAATGACATCTGATGTGTACTGGGCTGTACCATCTCCAAATTTATCAATATTTTCCTTAAACTCTGGGTTATAGACGTAGCCCTTGCCGATATATCCGAAGACCTCAACAGAACAATCAAATCCATAAGTACGAATGGCTTGCAAGAGCTTGGTTGCTTGCTCTTGGTTTTCAATTGCTGTTGCAGGCAGACCAGCTTGAAGATTTTGTGCCAAAGCTTGAAAAACTTGGTTGAAGGCAGCCGTAGCCTCGTCTTCGTGACCTTTCTGGCGCTCAATCGCTTGATCCATCACTTCTTGTCCATATTTCTCTACCGCCTCTTGGTGGTATTTTTGATGATCTTGGTAGTTAAATCCAGCAAATTTCTCTTGAATGCTCATTTCTCTTTCTCCTTTATGTTCTTGAATGGTTTTTTGCAAGGTGGAAATCAAGTTATCCAGATGTTCCCTCTCTCGAGTCAAATAGTCCAACTGCCTGGTCAAATGAGGCAATAAATCTGTCCTTTCTTCCTTTAACAGCTCTGCTATTTTTTCTAAAGAAAAACCTAGATATTTGTAGTAAAGAATAACCTGAAGGCGTTCCAAATCCTCCTGACTGTAGGTTCGATAGCCGTTTTCCGATTTTAAAGGAACCAAAATTCCTATCTTATCGTAGTGATGCAGGGTCTTGACAGAGACGCCCGAAAGCTGCGCAGCTTCTTTTATATGGTACATGATTTCCTCCTTACATTGATAGTATAACCCCTCCCCTTAGGTCAGAGTCAAGCGTTTTTGCGAAATTTTTTACTTTATCATAACATGAAAATGGTTTTCTTGACAGACCTTAGAAAACATGATAGGATAGTCAAGTCTATCAATCAAAAGAAAGGCTCATTTTGAGTACTTATGAGGCTATTTGCCAAGGGCAGTAGCTTTTTCTTTTGTAATACTAATTTTAGGAGTTTAACTATGTCTGAAAAATCGCAATGGGGTTCTAAACTGGGCTTTATTCTAGCATCTGCTGGTTCAGCCATCGGACTTGGTGCCGTTTGGAAATTCCCTTACATGACTGCTGCTAACGGTGGAGGAGGATTTTTACTAGTCTTTCTCATCTCCACTATTCTAATCGGTTTCCCACTTCTCCTTGCTGAATTTGCCCTCGGCCGAAGTGCTGGTGTCTCTGGGATTAAAACCTTTGGAAAACTTGGTGAGAATAGCAAGTACAACTTTATCGGTTGGATTGGTGCCTTTGCCCTTTTTATCCTTTTATCGTTTTACAGTGTTATTGGTGGCTGGATTTTAGTCTATCTAGGCATTGAGTTTGGAAAATTGTTCCAACTTGGTGGAACGGGTGATTATGCTCAGTTATTTACTTCAATCATTTCAAATCCAGCCATTGCCCTAGGAGCTCAAGCAGCCTTTATCCTATTGAATATCTTCATTGTATCACGTGGGGTTCAAAAAGGGATTGAAAGAGCTTCGAAAGTCATGATGCCCCTGCTCTTTATCATCTTTGTTGTCATCATTGGGCGCTCTCTCAGTTTGCCAAATGCCATGGAAGGGGTTCTTTACTTCCTAAAACCAGACTTCTCTAAGCTGACAAGTGCTGGTCTCCTCTATGCTCTGGGACAATCTTTCTTTGCCCTCTCACTAGGGGTTACAGCCATGCTGACCTATGCTTCTTATTTGGACAAAAAAACCAATCTAGTCCAGTCAGGGATTTCCATCGTAGTCATGAATATTTCAGTATCTATCATGGCGGGTCTAGCCATTTTCCCAGCCATGTCAGCCTTCAATATCCAATCTGAAGGGGGACCGAGCCTGCTCTTTATCGTCTTGCCTCAGCTCTTTGACAAGATGCCTTTTGGAACCATTTTCTACATCCTCTTCCTCATGCTCTTCCTCTTTGCGACGGTCACTTCTTCTGTCGTTATGTTGGAAATCAATGTAGGCAATATCACCAATCAAAACAACAGCAAGCGTGCCAAATGGAGTGTTATTTTAGGAATTTTGACCTTTGTCTTTGGAATCCCTTCAGCCCTATCTTACAGTATTATGGCAGATGTTCATATTTTTGGGAAGACCTTCTTTGATGCTATGGACTTCTTGGTTTCCAATCTCCTTATGCCATTTGGAGCTCTCTGCCTTTCACTTTTTACAGGCTATATCTTTAAAAAGGCTCTTGCAATGGAGGAACTCCATCTTGATGAAACAGCATGGAAACAGGGACTGTTCCAAGTCTGGCTCTTCCTTCTTCGTTTCATCATTCCAATCATCATCATCGTGGTCTTCATCGCCCAATTTATGTAATCAAAAAGGACTTGAGTAGTAAACTCAGGCCCTTTCTTTTTTATGGATGGCTAACAATCAATTCCAGACCTTGCCCTTCCAATGTCCAAGCTTCAACATCACTTGGTAGGATAAAGTGGCTACCTTTTTGGATTGGATAATTTTTCCCGTCAACAGTTAGTTGACCTTGACCAGCCAAGACACTGAATAAGCTGTAGTCAGCTGTCTTTTCGAAGTCAACTTTTCCAGTAATTTCCCACTTGTAAACTGCAAAGAAATCATTGGATACAAGGAGAGTGGAACGTAAATCATCTGCTTTGATAGTTACAGGACGGCTATTGGCAGGCTCGCCAATATTCAAGACATCGATAGATTTTTCAAGGTGAAGTTCACGCAAGTTGCCATTATCATCCTTACGGTCAAAGTCATAGACACGGTAAGTGGTATCGCTAGATTGCTGAGTTTCAAGAATCAAAATTCCTGCTCCGATAGCGTGCATGGTGCCACTTGGTACATAGAAGAAATCTCCAGCCTTTACAGGAACTTTTGTCAACAAGGCATCCCAGTTCTTGTCCTCGATTTGCTGGCGGAGTTCTTCTTTTGACTTGGCATTGTGACCATAGATAATTTCTGAACCTTCATCCGCTGCGATAATGTACCAGCATTCTGTTTTTCCAAGTTCACCTTCATGCTCTAGTCCATAGGCATCGTCTGGGTGAACTTGGACACTGAGCCAGTCGTTGGCATCCAGAATCTTAGTCAAAAGTGGAAATACAGGCTCAGGACGATTGCCAAACAATTCACGGTGTTCTGCATACAAAGTTGCTAGGTCTATTCCCTCGTAACGACCATTTGACACCTTTGAAACTCCATTTGGATGAGCTGAGATGGCCCAGTATTCCCCTATTTTTTTACTTGGGATGTCATAACCAAACTCATCACGTAGCTTGGTTCCACCCCAGATTTTTTCTTGCATAACTGATTGTAAAAATAATGGTTCTGACATCATATTCTCCTGTCTGATTTTTCTCCCCTCATTATAGCAAAAAGCCAGGTCTAATTGAACTCTTTTTCCTATTATATAAAGTAGAGAGAAGATTTTATAAAAATAGTGAACAAATGTGCTCTACTTAATACTTGCACCATTGCTGGCAATGACATCCTTGTACCAGTAGAAGGATTTCTTCTTGCTACGTTTGAGGCTTCCATGACCAGCATTATCTCGATCCACATAGATAAAGCCATAGCGCTTGTTCATTTCGCCTGTTCCAGCTGAAACCAGATCGATACAGCCCCAAGTCGTATAACCAAGCAAGTCAACTCCATCTTGGTAAATGGCATCTCGCATAGCCTTGATGTGAGCTTCTAAGTAAGCAATCCGATAGTCATCTGCTACATAACCATTTTCATCCGGTGTATCCATAGCACCGAGTCCATTTTCTACGATGAACATAGGCTTTTGGTAACGATCCCAGATGGCATTGAGGGTGATGCGAAGGCCAAGTGGGTCAATCTGCCATCCCCATTCTGAGGATTCAAGATAAGGATTTTTGAGAGAGGCAAAAACATTTCCAGCAGTTAATTCTTTAACTTCTGGATCACCTGAGGCTACTAGACTTGCATAGTAAGAGAAGGAAACAAAGTCAACAGTATTGTCCTTCAACAACTCTAAATCTTCTGCAGTCATTTGAATCTCGATTCGCTCACGCTCCCACTGCTTCTTGGCGTAGTTTGGGTATTCCCCACGCGCTTGAACATCAATGAAGAAGTAACTCTTGCGGTCTTCCTCCATGGCTGCCCAGTAGTCTCTCGGATGGGCTGTGTTAGGATAGTATTGCCCTGCTGCCAACATACATCCCACCTTGTTTTCTGGGTCAATTTCGTGGGCAATTTTCGTCGCAAGGGCTGAAGCTACTAGCTCATGGTGGGCAGCCTGATATTTAACCTGTTCTTGATTTTCTCCTTCTTCAAAACAGAGTCCAGCTCCCATAAAGGGTGCATGGAGAATCATGTTGATTTCATTGAAGGTTAGCCAGAATTTGACCAAGCCCTTATAGCGGGTAAAGAGTGTGCGACAAAGTTTTTCATAGAAGTCTAACATCCGACGATTGCGCCAACCACCGTATTCTTCAATCAAGTGCATAGGACAGTCGAAATGCGTAATGGTAACCAGAGGTTGGATTCCATACTTATGACATTCCTTAAACAAGTCCTCATAAAAGGCTAGACCAGCTTCATTTGGCACTGTTTCGTCGCCCTTAGGAAAAATCCGAGTCCAAGCAATGGAAAGTCGATAAGTCTTAAAGCCCATCTCTGCAAAAAGAGCAATATCTTCCTTGTAATGATGGTACATATCAATAGCTTCTTTGGCTGGGTAAAAATAGTCCTCCTCAAACGAAAACATCTTTTTCTGACCTGTGATAATGGCTTCACGATCTGGTCCAATGGGTACCACATCAACGTTAGCTAAACCACGCCCATCGAGATTATAAGCACCCTCACATTGATTAGCTGCCGTAGCACCACCCCAGAGGAAGCCCTCTGGAAATTGTAGTATTTCTGTCATCACTTTACCTCACTTGATTTGCTAGTTCTATTATACTAAAAAGGGGACAAAAAGTTTGGAACTATCTGGGTAATGATGTCCTGAGCTTGCTCAAATGTACGAAAAAAAGACTGAAACCAGTCTTCTTTTTAAATCAAAGCTGTAATAGCTGTCACTAGGCCAAAAACGATACCTGGTGCATTGGCAGCAGCAAGGGGAATATCTCTTTCCTTCTTGAAAAGACCGTAGTAAACCCAGAGACTACAGTTGATAGCTGCAACCAAGGGCTGGATGAAATTTCCTTTTTGACCAGCCAGATTGTTCATGATTTGTGGGAAGTAAGACACATACATCATAACAGACATAAAGGTCGCTACCCAACCTAAAATTTTCATTTGTTTTTCAGACATTTTCAAAACCTCTTTCATTTTTACTGAATCTTATTTTAAAATATTCTTTCAAAACAATCAAGTCTTTAAAACTTTTGTTATAAAGATATAAACTATCACAATCTTGTTATAAGAAAGAGGGAACAGAAAAAAGACCGAATTGCTCCGTTCTGTTTACTCAATCAAATATTAGAAAATGAATACTCCTTTTCAATGAATCGATTGATTGATGGTAAATAAGCCGTTAGAAATTATTGACAGTATCGAAATTTTCTAGTAAAATGAATTTTGTTAATACCTAAATGGTGTGTAGTTTTCTATCAACATAGTCAGGAGAAAAGGAACTTATGCTAAAAAAATTTAATGAATTGTCACTGAAAGATAAGGCTTATCTAATTGGCGGTTTGAGCTTATTAGTCATTGTGATCTCATTTGGTCTACTCAATCGTCAAACAGTAACTGTCAGTCTTGTCTTTACACAACTATCTGCTCCCTTGATTTTGGTGATTTTTACTTGTCTAGTAATCGGGATCATTGCTGGTAGTGCTATTGGTATTGGCTATCACCATAACAAGACTCAAGATCTGAGAAGCCGCATTGCTGAAGCAGAAGCGACTATCAATATAAAAGACAGGGAGCTTGTCCAGTACGAGGAACAGGTGCAACAATTAAAACAGGAAGCCAAACAATAAGTGTAGAAATCATAACCACCCGTGAAAACGGGTGGTTTTTTGTCTCGCACCTAACGGAGCGAGACGGACTGAAAGTCGCATAAATACAAAAAAGATCGAATTGCTCCGATCTTTTTAAGTTTCACTCCAAGAATGTTTAGATAAAAAATTTGATAATAGAATTACCTACTTCATACGATAAAAATCAATCACTAGACCAGCAGGCCCTTTAACTAATAAGGACTCTGTTCCCCAATCGGTTACAGTTGGTCCGTTTAAAACCTGGATACCAAGTTCTTTCAACCGTTGGTAATTCTGGTCTACATCCTCAACCTCGATATGAAGAATGATTCCTGACTGAAAATCTTCCAAAGGAATCAAATGATTTTGGGACAACATCAGACAGTGACTGCCAATCGTAAACTGAGCAAAACTGTCATCAACATAATCGGGCTTTTTATCCAAAATACGCTCCAAGTCAGCACAGACTTGGGGAACATCTGAAACGATAATATCTAATTGATTTAAATTCATTTACTATCCTCCATAAAAAGACCGGATTGCTCCGATCTTTTTAAGTTCCACGAAGGAATTATTTAATTGCGCGTGATTGCAATCCTTCTTCTTCCAAGAAGAGGCGGAATGGTACGAGTTCTTCTGCTTCGTATTTTTCCTTGAAGTCTTTGATTGCTTCTTCTGAGTGAAGTTTTGGATCCAATTCAAGTACTTCTACTGGAAGTGGACGGTGTGGAGTGATGCGAGCATCGATCACAACAGTTTTACCTTCTTTGTTGAGTTTAACAGCTTCTGCAACAACTGCATCGATGTCTTCGATACGGTCAACTGTAAATCCTACAGCACCTTGAGCTTCAGCGATTTTCGCATAGTCAGCATTAGGGAAGTCACAACCAAACAAGTGTTTGTTTGTGTCTTCGTATTTGTCCTTGATGAAGGCATATTTACCATTTGAGAAGACAACGTTGATAACTGGAAGGTCGTATTGAACGTTTGTGATAACGTCTGGGTAGCACATGTTGAATGCACCGTCACCCATGATGTTCCATACTTGGCGATCTGGATTGTCTTTCTTAGCAGCGATACCACCAGGAAGGGCAATACCCATTGTCGCAAAGAGTGGAGATGTACGCCACATGTTCTTAGGTGTCATGTGAAGGTGACGAGTAGATGTTTGAGTAGTGTCACCTACGTCGATTGAGTAGATAGCGTCTTGATCAGCATGTTTGTTGATTGCATTGTAAACTTGATACAATTGCAATTCACCCTCAGTTTTACCTTCGATTTTGTTCATGTAATCACGCCAGTTTTGGTTGTTCTTAACGTTTGCACGCCACCATGGAGTAGATTCAACTGGGTTCACTTTGTCAAGGATAGCTTTAGCTGCTTGACCTGCATCACCAAGGATTGAAGCGTCTAGGGCATGACGTTTACCAAGTTTGTAAGGGTCGATATCCACTTGGATGAATTTTTCAGTATTCTTGAATGCTTGGTAAACTTCAGCAAATGGGAAGTTTGAACCAAGGAAAAGAACTGTGTCTGCTTCAAAGACCACTTCGTTGGCTGGCTTCCAACCAACACGGTAAGCAGAACCTGTCAAACCTTCATAGTTCCATTCAAAGGCTTCAAAGTTTTTACCAGTTGTGATGATTGGTGCTTTGATTTTACGTGACAATTCAGTAATCACTTCACCAGCTTTAACACCACCGTAACCAGCATAGATAACTGGACGTTCAGCATTGTTCAAGATTTCAACAGCTTTGTCGATTTCAACTTCGTTCAAAGCAGGAGCGATGAATGAACGTTCGTATGAACCTGAACCGTAGTATGAATTTTCGTCGATTTCTTGGAAACCGAAGTTTACTGGGATTTCAACAACAGCTGGACCTTTTTTAGAAACTGCAGCACGGCAAGCTTCGTCGATTACTTTTGGCAATTGCTCAGCGTAAGCTACACGTTTGTTGTATACAGCGATACCGTTGTACATTGGGTTTTGGTTCAATTCTTGGAAAGCATCCATGTTGAGTTCGTTAACTGGACGTGATCCAAGGATTGCTAGGAATGGAGTGTTATCCATAGCTGCATCGTAAACACCGTTAATCAAGTGAGTCGCACCTGGACCACCTGAACCAACTGCAACCCCGATTGAGCCGCCGAATTTAGCTTGCATAACCGCTGCAAGAGCACCTGTTTCTTCGTGACGAACTTGCAAGAAGCGGATATCTTTGTCTTCAGCCAAAGCATCCATCAATGAGCTGAGTGTTCCTGATGGGATACCGTAGATTGTGTCTACGCCCCATGTTTTCAATACATTAAGCATTGCTGCAGATGCAGTAATTTTCCCTTGAGTCATAATGATAACTCTCCTTCAAATATTTTTAAATCTACTAAAAAAGGTTTCATATAGTTTTTGAAAACGTTTCAGCAAATTTTTACTCTACTAATTTATCACATTTATTTTGACTTTACTAAGAATCTGCTCAGAAGTTTTTATTCTCTATTACAGTACAGTTTGAAAACGTTTTTGGTTTCTGTTTTATAATACTCAATGAAAATCAAAGAGCGAACTAGGAAGCTAGCCGCAGGTTGCTCAAAGCACAGCTTTGAGGTTGCAGACAAAGCTGACGTGGTTTGAAGAGATTTTCGAAGAGTATTAAAAGCGAGCAAGCCCGCTTTTAGTCTATTTTACTAAAGTTTAGTAAGAGTGAACTGGTCAGAACGGATACAGAACTAAAGGCCATGGCTAGACCTGCCAGTTCTGGGTTGAGAGCCAGTCCAACACCTGAAAAGACTCCTGCTGCAATCGGAATTCCGGCGACATTGTAGATAAAGGCCCAGAAAAGATTGAGCAGAATTCGATTAAAGGTTTTCTTACTCATGTCAAAAGCACGAACCACTCCTAGGAGGTTATTAGTTGTCAACACCAAATCTGCTGACTCGATGGCAATATCTGTTCCAGCTCCCATAGCAATCCCCACATCTGCTACACTAAGGGCAGGAGCGTCATTGATACCATCCCCAACAAAGGCTACTTTCCCAGTCGCTTGTAGTTTATGAATTTCATGGGCTTTTTCTTCTGGTAAGACACCTGCAATGACCTCTTCGATTCCGATCTGCTCGGCAATAGCACGCGCCACACCTGCATTGTCTCCTGTCAGCATGACTGTTTTAAGACCTCGTTTTTTCAACTGACTGATGGCAAGCTTAGCATTTTCCTTAGGAATATCTTGCAGAGCAAGCAAGCCTTTGATTTCATTGTCAACAGCCAAGAACACAACTGTCTTAGCTTCTTTTTCTAGTTGTTCTAGTTTTTCTTGATAAATGCTAGAAATATCCATGCCATCCAGCATTTTAGCATTTCCAAGCAAAACTTGTTTCCCATTGATTTGCCCTGAAACACCTTTTCCGTGCAAGGCTTGGAAATTTTCAACAGTGTGAAGCTCAAGTCCAGTTTCAGTCGCTCGCTTAACAATAGCCTCAGCCAGTGGGTGTTGAGAAGCTTCTTCCAAGGAAGCTGCCAATCCAAGCACTTCTACTTCGTCGCCTATGATATCTGTGACCACAGGCTTCCCTTCCGTCAAAGTTCCAGTCTTATCAAAGACAATCGTTTGAACTTTCTGGATTTCCTGTAGAACCGTTCCATTTTTGAGGAGAACTCCCATCTTGGCACTGCGACCTGTCCCCACCATAAGGGCTGTCGGTGTTGCAAGTCCCAAGGCACAAGGGCAGGCAATAATCAGAACTGCTACTCCATAGAGAAGCGAAGACACAAAGCTCGCTCCAAGCACGACTACACTATCCCTGAGCAAGACGAACCAAACCCAAAAGGTCACAATCCCTAAAATGACAACTGCTGGGACAAAAATCCCTGAAATTTTATCCGTCAAGTCCTGAATCGGCGCACGACTGGTCTGAGCTTTCTTCACAAAATCGACAATCTGAGCCAAAACAGTCTCTGAACCAACTTTTTCTGCTCTAAAAACAAGTGTTCCACTATTATTGATGGTTGAACCAATGACGGTATCTCCAACTGTCTTGTCCACTGGTAGGCTCTCACCTGTCACCATAGACTCATCAATACTAGAGATACCTTCTACTACGACACCATCAACCGCAATCTTTTCACCGGGACGCACTCGAATCAGGTCACCTACCTTGACTTGCTCCAAAGGGACTTGAACATAGTTATCCTCACGCAAGACTTCTGCAGTTTTAGCCTGCAAGTCAAGTAATTTCTCCACAGCTTGGGAAGTATTTTTCCGCATTTTCTCCTCAAAAACGGCTCCCATAAGAACGAAGAAGAAGATAAAGGCTGCACTTTCAAAGTAAACGGGGAGACCAGCGAAGAGGGCAACTAAGCTATAGAAATAGGCTACTAGAGTACCCAGCGCCACCAAGGTATCCATGTTGGCATTGTGCTTTTTAAAGCTAGCCCAAGCACTCTGGATATAAGGACCACCTGCTACTAGCATAATCGGTGTTGTGGCTAAAAAGGTGCCCCAACGCATGACTTGGTGACTAATTCCTCCTGTCGACATCCCAATCATGAGGATCACAAGAGGCACAGTAAAGATACTAGTAATCCAAAAACGCTGTAAAAGTGATAGAGATTTTCGAGTCTTCTCAACAACTGTATAACTTCCCTTTTGCATCTTCATACCACAAGAAAATTCATGTTGACCTAATTCTTGAGGTGTAAAACGAATGACTTTCTCCTCGTCTACGCCGATTGGTTCCAAGATGCCTTCTTCTTCAAACAGAATTTCCTTATAACAGTTTGAAGGTGTCACACGGTGAAAGGTGATCTCAGCAGGAACTCCTTTTTGCAGTTGAATGTGGGCTGGATGGTAGCCTTTGTCTGCCGTGATACGGATTTTTTGAACACCATTTTCAAGACTTGCTTTTACAATTTCAGTCATATCATTCTCCTATTCTACAATCATCTTGCCGTGCATCATATTCATGCCACAAGAGAAACCATACTCTCCAGCCTGCTCAGGCGTGATTTCCACTACATACTCTTCACCCATTGGCAGGTCCGCATGTACACCAAAATCTGGAAAAACAATTTGGTCCAGACAGGGTGAAGGATCCTTACGGTCAAAGACAATGCGGGCTGGCACTGATTTCTTGAGGATAATCAACTCAGGCGTATAGCCCCCCATGACTTCCACTCGAATCTCTTGGTAGCCGTTTTTTTGCTGGGCCTTTTGTCCAGATTTTTCAGGCTTTTTGAAAAACCAAAACAAGATAAACGCGATAAGGGCAATACAAATAATGGTTACAATACTATTTAACATGACGTCTCCTTTACATACAATTACATTTTACTTCTGTCACAGCGCTTGATTTCTTCTCAGAAATCACAGCTTCCAAGTCTTCCAAGTCAGTCTGAGTAAAATCACATTCAGCAATCAAATCAGCCAACAAGTTCTTAATCCTACGGGAACAAACCTTGTCCTTGATATCTTGGACAAGCAAGTCTCGGCTTTGGTCTAGAGTTAAAAGCGCCGAATAAACAAAGGACTTACCTTCTTTTTTCCTTGTCAGACACTCTTTCTCAACCAAACGAGCCAAAAGAGTTTGAATGGTTGACTTGGACCAGTCGAACCGCTCCGCCAGAACCCTGATCAAATCCGTACTGGTCTGCTCCCCTTGCATCCAAATAATCTTCATAACCTGCCATTCTGCATCTGAAATCTGCATAATTACGCCTCCTAAATCTACATTTGTCGATTACAGTTATTAGTATACTCTAAAAATCTACGTTTGTCAATTATGAAATTAATCTTTTCTTTGAAAAATAGAATTTTAACCCTATGATAAAGGATTTGCAGTCAAATCTTACTATATAAACTATGAAAATATGCTATACTAAAGAAAAAAGAAAACAACCACTAGGGGTGCGTAATGCTGAGATTAACGACTGTTAGACCCTTTGACTCAATCTAGGTAATGCTAGCTGATGGAAGTGGAAATGACAATGGGGACTAGCGGTCTTCTATTGCCTTTCTAAAACAGACTAGCTTGTTCTTAAGAATACAAACTTCAGTTGGTTGGGAGGTTTTAGATGACTTATTTACCCGTTGCTTTAACCATTGCAGGTACTGACCCTAGTGGTGGTGCTGGCATTATGGCTGACTTAAAGTCGTTCCAAGCTAGAGATGTCTATGGAATGGCCGTTGTGACCAGTCTTGTCGCTCAAAATACCAGAGGCGTTCAGCTAATCGAACATGTCTCAAATCAAATGTTGAAAGCCCAATTGGAGAGTGTCTTTTCGGATATTCCACCTCAGGCTGTAAAAACTGGAATGTTGGCAACTACCGAAATTATGGAAATCATCCAGCCCTATCTTAAAAAGCTGGATTGTCCCTACGTCCTTGACCCTGTTATGGTCGCAACAAGCGGAGACACCCTGATTGATACCAGTGCCAGAACCTACCTAAAAACAAACCTGCTTCCACTTGCAACCATTATCACTCCCAATCTTCCTGAGGCAGAAGAGATTGTTGGTTTTTCAATCCATGATCCTGAAGACATGCAACGTGCTGGTCGCCTGATTTTAAAAGAATTTGGTCCTCAGTCTGTGGTCATCAAAGGTGGGCATCTCGAAGGTGGTGCTAAAGATTTCCTCTTTACCAAGGATGACCAATTTGTCTGGGAAAGCCCACGAATTCAAACCTGTCATACCCATGGTACTGGGTGTACCTTTGCCGCTGTGATTACGGCTGAACTAGCCAAGGGCAAAAGTCTTTACCAGGCAGTCGATAAGGCCAAGGCCTTTATCACGAAAGCCATCCAAGACGCCCCTCAACTCGGTCATGGTTCTGGCCCAGTCAACCATACAAGTTTTAAAGATTAAAAAAACTCTCTAGTTCCCACTTTAAGGGAATTAGAGAGTTTTTATACTCTTCAAACTACGTCAGCTTTATCTACAACCTCAAAGCTGTGCTTTGAGCAACCTGCGGCGAGCTTCCTAGTTTGCTCTTTGATTTTCAGTGAGTATTAATTAACAAATAATATCATCCAACTTTGTTAAAAAGGCTTGCGTTTTTGCCTCTATATCCTCTGCCTGCATCAAATCACGCACTACAGCTATACCAGCTATTCCAGTGCCAATAAGTTGGTCAATGTTCTCTGACGTCAAGCCTCCAATAGCAACTACTGGAATGTCGACCCTTTGGCAAATTGTCTTCAAGGTTGAAATCAGCGTGATAGGCGCATTTTCCTTGGTCGTGGTTGGGAAAATGGCTCCTGTCCCCAAGTAATCTGCTCCCCCTTCTTCTGCCTCGAGGGCTCTTTTTACCGTTTTAGCTGTTACACCGAGTATTTTTTCAGGGCCCAAGACTTGTCGGGCAACCGAAACTGGCAGTTCATCGTCTCCAATATGCAGACCAGCAGCATCAACCGCAAGACAGACATCCAAACGATCATCAATGATCAAGGGTACCTGATAGGCATCTGTTATTTCCTTGACTTGTTTTGCCAGTTGATAATATTGATTGGTTGTGAGATTTTTTTCTCGTAATTGGACTATGGTAACTCCTGAACGGCAGGCTGTCTCAACCTTTTCAAGAAAACTTTCCAAGGAATCTTGGTAACGATTGGTTACTAGATAGAGTCTAAGTGATTTTCTATTCATAAACATCTCCTTTGATGGCATCTAGCCAATTTTCATCTCTTTTGAGGAGCGAAAGCTGATTAAGTACTTGGTAACGAAAATCTTCCAATCCCATTCCTTGAACAACGATTTTCTCAGCAGAGATATTGAGATAAGAGACTGCTAAGCAAGAAGCTTCAAAACCTGTCTTTCCTTGGCTGAGAAAAACAGCTGTTAAGGCTCCAACTAAGTCTCCCGTCCCTGTTATCCAGTCTAATTCTGCACAGCCATTCTCCAGTATAGCAACTTGATTCTCTGAAACGATGAGGTCCTTGGGGCCTGTGACTAAGAATGACATACCTGGATAGGTCTGACACCAGTCTTTCAAGACTTGAAGTAAATCCTCAGTTTCTTGATCTTTAGCACTGGCATCGACCCCAACGCCATGGTGTTTTAAGCCAACAAGACTTCGAATTTCCGACATGTTTCCTTTAAGGACCGTAGGGCTATAGTCTAAAAGGTCTCTGACTAAGCTCTTACGAATGGGTGACGCTGATACACCAACCGCATCAACTACCATTGGAAGACAAGCTTGATTTGCATAAGAAGCTGCCATACGGATTGCTTTTTCCTTCTCAGCTGACAAATGCCCCAAATTGATGAAGAGTGCCTGGCTTTGCTTAGTAAAATCAAGAACCTCACGGGGATCATCTGCCATGACAGGTTTGCATCCTAGAGCCAAAATCCCATTTGCCAGCATCTCACAAGAAATTTCATTGGTAATGCAGTGAATGAGGGAAGTCGTTTCCAAAGGAAAAGGATTTGATAATTCCAGCATCAGTCTATCCTTTCAGCAAAGAAATATCCCTGCACTTTTTTAAAGAATTCCTGCTTGATTAAAAATCGAAAGGCAATAAAGGAAATCGCTGTACCAATCAAGGTTGCTCCGAAAAATCGAGGAGTGTAGATAAACCAGCTAAGCTTAGCCGCTGATCCTGTAAAGAGTACCATAACAGGATAGGACACAATAGAACCAATAATACCTGTTCCCAAAATTTCTCCCAAGGCAGAAAAGTAAAATTTTCGACCATACTTATAAAAGAGGCCTGCTAGAAGGGCTCCAAAAGTCGCTCCTGTGAGAGCTAAAGGCGGAATCCCTTGAGTCGTCATACGGATAAAGGCTGTCACTGTAGCCATAGCCAAGGCATAAACAGGTCCCATCATGATTCCCGCTAGAATATTGACTACACTGGACATCGGTGCCATTCCCTCAATCCGAAAGATAGGTGTTAGGACTACATCAAGGGCAATCATCATGGATAAAATGGTTAATTTGTGAACTTGTAATTGGTGCTTTCTCATGTTTCTATTCTTCCCCTTTTTCTAAAGACTGTAAATCACTCTTCCATGTCTGGTGTTGGTAAGCCATTTCCCAAAACTTAGCTTCCATATGAACACTGATGTGGAAGGCATCTAGCATTTTTTGCTTGTCTGTCTCGTCACTTTCTCGATAGAGTTGATTGACCAGAGCCTCTTCCTCTCTGATCTGCTGCTCCAACTCATCTGTAATATAAGTTTCAATCCATTGTTGGTAGAGAGGATTTGGTGATGGTTTAAGATTAAGGGATTTGCCTATATCATGATATAACCAAGGACAAGGAAGTAAACTTGCAAAAGCGATGGCTAGATTTGTTTCTTCAAATTGCCGATAAATATGAGAGATATAATGATAGCAGGTTGGAGCGATTGGATGTTGCTCCATTTCCTGATCGCTGATTTCCAATTCCTTGAAAAATTGTTGGCGGATAAATAACTCACCCTCCACTAGACTCTGAGCATTTTGTTTCAAGAGTTTTTTCATCTCTTGGTTTGAAGTCTTCTCAGCCAAGAGGTGATAGGCTTCTGAGAAGGCCTTAAGATAGTAAGCATCCTGAATCAAGTAATAGCGAAAAATTGCAGGGTCTAAATTCCCCTCTTGCAACTGTAAAACAAAGGGGTGATGAAAGGAGGCCTGCCAAACTTCCTTGGATAATTCCATCGCAATATCTGTAAATTCCATAATATCTCCTTTATAAAAATAGACTGGTTTGAAGCAATAAAAAGAAAAGTAGGTAGATTAATTTTGTTTTTTTAGGAATATAAAAAGTCCGATAGCTATTCTCCACCTGTGCATGTTCGTCATATCCATGAGCCGACAGGGCTCTCAGATAAAGATGACGCCACCTAAAGACTGTCATCAGAACCTTGCTGTAAATCAAGGGAGACCAAAAATGCAGTTCTTGACCGCGCAATAAGCAAGCTTCCTTAAGGGACTTGATTTCTTGCTGAATGAGGGGGAAGGAATTGAATACCACAATCAAGGCATAGGCCCAAGAACGTGATAACCCCTTTTGAGCCAAGTACAAGAGAAGCTCTTTTAGGGCAATAGAGGAAACAAAGACAAGGCCAATACAAACCGTCACAAAAGCCCTCGTTCCAAGCATCACTGCCTGCGAAGCATCCCCATGTAACTGAACTGCCCAGTAGTTGGCAAAAGATGGCAAAATGGCGAGCAGAATCATCCAAGCTAACATTTTAAATCGACGATAATAAAGCATAAAGAAAATGCAAAATGCGACTACCGAAAGATTCAGAGCAATCGAAGGAATGAAAGATGTTTCCAGCGATAAAACCAGCAAGAAGAAACTGATAATTGGTGTCTGGGTTGCTACTTTGACCATACTATCTCACCTCCCCTTGAGTATTGCTACTCTGAGATGTGAGTGGTTTGGTAATTGTCACTTCTTTCACATTACTGAGACCCTGACTAGTCATCTCAATCCAATAATCAACCACAGAGATCAAGGGATCTAAACGATGGCTAATGATCAGAAAACTTCTTCCTTGATTTCTGTCTTCCACAATCCACTGACAAAAATAATGGCAGGCTCTATCATCCAAACCAGCAAAAGGTTCATCTAGTAAAATCACAGAAGCCTTGCTGGTCAAGATGGTCAAGAGCTGAAGAATCTTTTGCTGACCACCACTTAATTGATAGGGACTCTTATCAAGCGCCTGCTCCAGATCAAAATATCGTAAAGCTTGGAAAATTCGTTGATTTCTTTCAGAATCAGGTCCATCTAATTGAAGCTCTTCTCGTAGACTGACTCTGATAAACTGCTTCTCAGCTTCCTGAACAACACCCGTCAGGTCACGATACAAACTCTTTTTCTTTTTCAGGACTGTCCCATTCCAGCTAATGCGCCCCTTATACTTTTGAAATTGAAGAATAGACCGAAAAAGGGTTGATTTCCCTACACCATTGTCACCCAAAATACAGGAAATTCCTTGGTAGAGTGTAAAATCAGCAATTGAAAAGAGAGGGCGCTTCTCCAGCTCACAAGTCGTTCGGTCCATATGGAATAGTTCTGGGCTAGAAGCAACTTCCTTTGAAGCAACCTGTGTTATCTCAGAGGTAGGGATTTGAAACACTTCCCTTAGTTGTCCGTCTCTTAGCTCCACCATATGGTCGATATAGGCTTCATAGTCCGTTAAATCATGGTCACACAAAATAACTGTCTTCCCATCAGAGGCCAACTCTTTTATAATCTCCAGTATCTCTAACCTGCTCTTGCGGTCAATGGAAGCAAAGGGCTCATCCAAGAGATAGACCCTAGGATTCATAGCAAAGAGAACAGCCAAAGCAGCCTTTTGCTTTTCTCCACCTGATAAGTGATGAATGGGACGGTGCAAAATCGCCTTGCAGCGACATTGCTGGACAACCTCTGCTATTTTTGAATCAATTTCCTGAACGGGATGCCCAATATTTTCCAAGGTAAAAATCAGCTCCTCAAACAAGTTCTCCATGGTAAATTGATGATTGGGATTTTGAAAGAGAATACCAACCGTCTGGACACGTTCGATGATAGAAAGCTGACTGACCTCGCTCCCATTTATCAGGACTTGACCTCTATAGGGAAGAGAACTGACTTGGGCAATCATTTGAAAAAGACTCGATTTTCCTGAACCACTGCTCCCAACTAACAAGGTAAAGGCTTGCGCATGAAAAGTAAAATCAAGCGGCTCAGAGAAGATTGGGGACTGAATCGCTCGTAGTTCCAGCCCCATCTATGCCTTGCCCCCAGCTGCAAACTGATGATAAAGTTTGACAATGGCACGAACCAAGATAGTACAAAAGAAAAAGACAGAAATAAAACGTACTACAAGCAAGGAAAGGACAAAAGGAAGGGAGAAGGCGTAGTAACCTAACTTAATGTATTCATAGACAAAGCTAACAAGCGTAATCCCAATACTATTAGCAGTTAGAGATAGCCAGCTTTCATAGCGATTCTTGGTTACGATAAAACCAAGTTCACTTCCCAAACCTTGAACCAAGCCAGACAAAAGGGCACCTAGACCGAATTGGCTACCATAAAGGACTTCAGCAAGCGCAGCTAGCACTTCACCAATCGTTGCACTTCCGACTCTTGGAACAAAGATTGCAGCAATAGGCGCAGCCATACACCAGAGACCAAAGAGGATTTCATTGGCAAAGGCCTGCAAACCAAGAGGGGCTAAAATCAGAGTGAGGATATCAAACAGATAGCCAGATCCTACAAAAACGCCACCAAAAAAGATAGACAAGAAAGCAAGTAAAATAACATCTTTTAACTGCCATTTTTTCAACATAAAAAACTCCTTTTTAAAGAAAAGTGGAGCATTCAAGGAGACCTACCTAAATGCTTTGTATCATCTTCATCCAGTTTCGTAAAAGAAAAAACTCTAATTACAGATAGGAATTAGAGTTCAGCTTACAAGATTAGACAGTTCTTTTCGACATACGAAAAAAACATTTCACATTTCCCTTCGCCAGTATTAACTGTATCAGGTTCAATGGGTATCATCTCAGCCTAAAGCACCCCAAATGTCTTTATTATTTAATTACTGGACTAGTATAACAGAAATTGAAAGCCCTAGCAAGATATTTGACCGAAAAATATATTTATATATTTTGCCACTTAATTCTTTTAAGCTACATAAAAAGATTACATCTGTCCTATAATTCATAACCAATATCAAAAAAGGCTAATTCTAAAGCAACCGCTTGATTCCAGCGTTGCTGAAGTTCTGCCAAATCTTCTCGACCTTTCCCTACACGATTGAGTTCGTCAACCAGAAATTGAACCCACTCTGCAAAGAAAGGACCTCTGTGGAGATTGATCCATTCCGAATGAATATAGGCTTCAGGTAGAGCCAAATCTTTAGAACCCCAATCTAAATAGAGACCTTCTGCAATAACCAGCATGACCAAAAGATGGGCATAATCTGATGATGACACAGCAGAATACATAAGCTCCTGAAAAGCTTTTGTTACAGGGTGCAAGGTCACTTCTAGATACTCACTCTCAGATACTTTTAACTCTTTGAAAGCCTTTTGGAAATAACCGTCTTCATCTGCTTCAAGAAAGCCTAGTTGCTTGGCAAAACGAAGCTTGGATTCAAGCTGGTCTGCGTGGGCTACGCAAGCACCCAGCATGGATAAGAAGGCATCAAAGAAGTGATAATCTTGAACCAGGTATTCTTTTAAGACCTTATTCTCAATTGTCCCCGCAAAAAGTTCCTTAACAAAACGATGATTGATTGCAGCCTGCCAATCCTTCTGACTGCTTTTTAATAATTCTCCAACAGTCAAACCTGGCTGAAATGCATAGTCTTGTATTTCCATATTTACTTTTCCTCTCTTTACTCGTTCGTAATCAACAAAACATCAAGAAAATCCCAGTTTTACTTGACCTTTTTAAAGAAAATCAAGGGCGTTCAAGAAGAGCTACCTAAATGCTTTGTATCACCTTCATCCAGCTTATATAAACAAAAAAACTCCAATTACAATCAAGAATTAGAGTTGACTTATAAGATTAGATCGTTCATTTCACCATACGAAAAAAACTGTTCACATTTCCCTTCGCCAGTCTTAACTGTATCAGGTTCAATGGGTATCATCTCAGCCTAAAGCACCCCAAATGTCTTTATTATTTAATTACTGCACCAGTATAGCAAAAAATGAAAGCCCTAGCAAGATATTTGATTGGAAAATATATTTATATTGTTTTTAATGGTGATTTCTTCCTCCTATAGACGAAGAAAAACCTCCACATCAAGTGGAGGCAAGCTGTTTTATCAATACAATTTTAAGTCGCGTGGGTCAACTGGGAAGGTTGGGTTGTATGGGTTGTGACGAAGTTTGAAGTGTTTGACATCTTCAATAGTCTGAGTTCCAGACAACTGCATAACTGTCTTCAATTCTGCATTCAAGTGTTCAAAGACTTGACGCACACCGACACTACCACCGAGAGCCAAGCCATAGATGACAGGGCGACCAATAGCTACCAAGTCTGCTCCTGAGGCCAAGGCTTTAAAGACGTGTTGACCACGACGAATACCTGAGTCAAAGACGATTGGCACACGTTTATCAACTGCTTCTGCTACTTCTTGAAGTGAATCAAAGGCAGCTGGTCCACCGTCGATTTGGCGACCACCGTGGTTGGTTACCCAGATACCAGAAGCTCCTGCAGCAAGCGAACGTTCAACGTCCTCACGGCATTGTGGTCCCTTGACATAAACAGGAAGTCCTGAGTATTCAGCGATGAATTCTACGTCACGTGGAGATAGGCGTTGTTTAGCTGATTTGTAAACAAAGTCCATTGATTTACCAGCACCTTCTGGCAGGTATTCTTCAACAATCGGCATACCAACTGGGAAGACAAAACCATTACGCTTATCAACCTCACGATTGCCCCCTACAGTTGCATCTGCAGTCAAGACAATCGCTTTGTAGCCTTCAGCCTTCACACGGTCCATGATGTGGCGGTTAATCCCGTCATCTTTACTAAAGTAAAATTGGAACCAATGGGGTGTACCTTGAAGAGCTTCTGTAATTTCTGGAAGATCGACAGTAGAGTAAGAACTGGTTGTATAGAGGGACCCAAACTCATGCACACCACGCGCAGTAGCCACTTCACCCTGTTCATTTGCTAATTTATGAGCCGCAACAGGCGCCATGATGATTGGTGAAGACAATTTTTCACCTGCAAATTCAATCTCTGTACTTGGATTTTCAACATTGCAAAGCGTATGTGGAACGATAAGCTTGTGGTTAAAGGCACGGATATTTTCACGTAAAGTGAAGGTATCTTCCGCCCCACTAGCGATATAGCCAAATGCTGCTTTAGGAATAACTTGTTGCGCCATTGGTTCCAAATCATAGGTATTGATGAAATCTACATGGCCTTCTGCATTGCTTGTTTTGTATGACATAAAATGTCCTCCTTAATAAGTAAGCGTTTACTTTGTGTATTACAAAAATATCTTAACTCTTTTTTCAAAACTTTTCAAATATTTTGTTTGTAAATTTCAGAAATTTTATTTCTATAATAAAAAATCCTTATAACGGCAATAAAAAATACATATTATCCAAAGGAGATTTTAAGTGCTACAATATCTGTATTATTTCTAGATGGGAGGTTCTATTTTTGGATTGGTCCATTGTTGAACAATATCTACCACTATATCAAAAGGCATTTCTTCTAACCTTGCATATTGCAGTTTGGGGAATTTTGGGATCCTTTCTGCTCGGTTTAATCGTTAGTATCATCCGGCATTATCGAATTCCTGTTTTGGCGCAAGTAGCGACAGCCTATATCGAATTATCACGCAATACGCCCCTTTTGATTCAACTCTTCTTTCTCTACTTCGGTCTTCCCCGAATCGGGATTGTTCTCTCTTCAGAAGTCTGTGCAACGCTGGGACTTGTCTTTTTAGGAGGCTCCTATATGGCAGAATCTTTCCGAAGTGGGCTGGAAGCCGTCAGTCAAACCCAGCAAGAGATTGGCCTCGCTATCGGTCTGACACCTCTACAGGTCTTTCGCTATGTGGTTCTTCCGCAAGCAACAGCGGTTGCCCTACCGTCTTTTAGTGCCAATGTCATTTTCCTCATCAAGGAAACCTCTGTTTTCTCAGCAGTGGCTTTGGCTGACCTCATGTACGTCGCCAAGGACTTGATTGGGCTCTACTATGAGACAGACATTGCGCTAGCTATGTTGGTAGTTGCTTACCTGATTATGCTGCTCCCCATCTCACTGGTCTTTAGCTGGATAGAAAGGAGGCTCCGCCATGCAGGATTCGGGAATCCAAGTACTCTTTCAGGGAAATAATCTCCTGAGAATCTTACAGGGATTGGGCGTTACGATTGGAATTTCTATCCTGTCTGTCCTCTTATCCATGATATTCGGAACAGTCATGGGAATCATCATGACCTCCCATTCTAGAATCGTACGATTTTTAACACGATTGTATCTGGAATTCATCCGTATTATGCCCCAGCTTGTTCTACTTTTCATCGTTTACTTTGGCTTGGCTCGAAACTTTAATATCAATATCTCAGGTGAGATTTCTGCTATTATCGTTTTTACCCTCTGGGGAACAGCTGAAATGGGGGACTTAGTCCGTGGAGCTATCACTTCCCTCCCTAAACATCAGTTTGAAAGTGGACAAGCACTGGGCTTGACCAATATTCAACTTTACTACCACATCATCATCCCACAGGTCTTGAGAAGACTACTTCCACAAGCGATCAATCTTGTCACTCGGATGATTAAAACGACTTCCTTGGTTGTCCTGATTGGGGTTGTTGAAGTGACCAAGGTTGGACAACAAATCATCGATAGCAATCGCCTGACTATCCCAACTGCTTCCTTTTGGATTTATGGAACCATCCTGGTCTTGTATTTCGCAGTCTGCTTTCCTATTTCCAAACTATCCACTCACTTAGAAAAACATTGGAGGAACTAAATGTCTGAAACTATTTTAGAAATCAAGGAGCTAAAAAAATCCTTCGGAGACAATCCTATCCTCCAAGGTCTTTCTCTAGATATCAAAAAAGGGGAAGTTGTGGTCATCCTAGGGCCATCTGGTTGTGGGAAAAGTACCCTCCTTCGTTGCCTCAATGGATTAGAAAGTATTCAAGGTGGAGATATCCTTCTGGATGGTCAGTCTATCGTTGAAAATAAAAAAGACTTTCACCTAGTTCGCCAAAAGATTGGCATGGTTTTTCAAAGCTATGAACTCTTTCCCCATCTGGATGTCCTTCAAAATCTCATCCTAGGCCCTATCAAGGCTCAAGGACGCGATAAGAAGGAAGTAACTGAAGAAGCTTTGCAACTACTGGAACGTGTCGGTTTGCTAGATAAACAACATAGCTTCGCACGTCAATTGTCTGGTGGACAGAAGCAACGGGTTGCAATTGTCCGTGCCCTCCTCATGCACCCAGAAATTATCCTCTTTGACGAAGTGACTGCTTCGCTGGATCCAGAAATGGTGCGGGAGGTTCTGGAACTTATCAATGATTTGGCCCAAGAAGGCCGTACCATGATTTTAGTAACCCATGAAATGCAGTTTGCCCAAGCAATTGCCGATCGGATTATCTTCCTAGACCAAGGGAAGATTGCTGAAGAAGGAAGGGCTCAAGATTTCTTCACCAATCCGCAAACTAAACGAGCTCAGGAATTCTTAAACGTCTTTGACTTTAGCCAATTTGGCTCATATCTATAAAGGAGATTCTTATGAAACTAATCAAACCACTCTTAACTGTTTTGGCACTTGCCTTTGCCCTTATCTTTGTCACAGCTTGTAGCTCAGGTGGAAATGCTGGCTCATCATCTGGAAAAACGACTGCCAAGGCACGCACTATTGATGAAATCAAAAAAAGCGGTGAACTACGAATCGCCGTATTTGGAGACAAGAAACCGTTTGGCTACGTTGACAATGACGGTTCCTACCAAGGTTACGATATCGAATTGGGGAACCAACTGGCTCAAGACTTTGGTGTCAAGGTTAAATACGTTTCAGTCGATGCTGCCAACCGTGCTGAATACTTGATTTCAAACAAGGTGGATATTACCCTTGCCAACTTTACAGTGACTGACGAACGTAAGAAACAAGTTGATTTTGCCCTTCCATACATGAAAGTCTCTCTGGGTATCGTATCACCTAAGACTGGTCTCATTACAGACGTCAAACAACTTGAAGGTAAAACTTTGATTGTTACAAAAGGAACGACTGCTGAGACTTATTTTGAAAAGAATCATCCAGAAATCAAACTTCAAAAATACGACCAATACAGTGACTCTTACCAAGCCCTTCTTGACGGACGTGGAGATGCCTTCTCTACTGACAATACTGAAGTCCTAGCTTGGGCGCTTGAAAACAAAGGATTTGAAGTAGGAATTACTTCTCTTGGTAATCCAGATACCATTGCAGCAGCAGTTCAAAAAGGCAACCAAGAATTGCTAGACTTCATCAATAAAGATATTGAAAAATTAGGCAAGGAAAACTTCTTCCACAAGGCCTATGAAAAAACACTTCACCCAACCTACGGTGACGCTGCTAAGGCAGATGACCTAGTTGTTGAAGGTGGAAAAGTCGACTAATACTCAATGAAATCACAAAAAGAAATCAGGTAATCCTAGTGACTACCTGATTTTCTATGTTTTAGGCATTTTGCCAATTTTCTTGGTCTTCTTTAAATCGTTTTAGGAGATCTAAGCCTTCTGGTGTGATGTAACCTTCTTCTTGAGCTAGGTGAATGAGTTCACTGTAGTTAGAAAGTGTTAACAGCTTAACACCAGCATCTGAGAAGTTCTTATCTGCTTTTGGCAATTGGTAGCTGAAAATCGCTACAACTCCAAGAACATCTGCTCCTTCTCGTTTAGCAGCTGCTACAGCTTCAAGAACAGAACCACCAGTTGAAATAAGGTCTTCAACCACTACCATTTTTTGACCTTGAGCTACGCGGCCTTCGATTTGGTTACCAGCTCCGTGGTCTTTTGGTTTGCTACGGATATAGGCAAAAGGCAAGTTCATCTTATCAGCAATGATAGCTCCGTGTGGAATCCCAGCTGTCGCAGTTCCTGCAATCACTTCTACATCTGGAAAGGCTTCTTTGATAGCATCTACAAAACCATTTTCAATGAGAGTACGAGTTTCTGGATAGGCTAGTGTCACACGATTATCCGTGTAAATCGGTGACTTGATACCAGATGCCCAAGTGAAAGGCTCCTCTGGTTTGAGGTAAACTGCTTGAATTTTCAAGAGGTGGCTAGCGATATCTTTAGCAAGTGTCATGGTATTCTCCTTTTATTTTTCTAATCTAGTTCTTTAATTCCAGTCCTGTGTCCATTCATCCTTGATGGCATGATAAGCTGCAACAGGATCCTCAGCTTGGGTAATGGGACGTCCCACTACAATATAGTCACTGCCGATTTGATAGGCATCTGCTGGCGTCATCACACGTTTTTGGTCTCCAACCGCAGCACCTGCAGGACGAATGCCCGGTGTCAGACAGATAAACTCTGGATTGGTAGCCTGCTTGATGAGTTGCACTTCCTGAGCCGAGCAAACAACACCATCTAATCCAGCTTCAGCTGTCTTCTTAGCATAATGAATCACAGACTCTTGCAGGCTGGTTTGGATATTTTGAAAATCCTGCATCTGAGCTTCCGAGGTTGATGTCAGTTGAGTCACTGCAATCAATTTTGCTTGGTTTCCAAGACCTTCACGCGCAGCCTTCATCATCTCTACACCGCCAGCAGCATGAACATTGGTCATATCCACACCAAGCTGAGACAAGACCTTCATGGCTGACTTGACTGTATTCGGAATGTCATGAAGCTTGAGATCCAAAAAGACACTGTGTCCCAGATCTTTTAAGTAGGATACAATCTCAGGACCTGCTGCGTAATAAAGCTCCATCCCTACCTTAAGATAAAGACTTTCTTCCTCTGGAAAAAGAGCTAAGAATTCCTTGACCGCCTCAAAACTAGGAAAATCAAGAGCAATGACTGGACGATGTTCTCGCATAGGTTTCTCCTTTTACCTTTGCTAGTGAGAGAGTCTGGCCACAAGAAGTCACGAAAAAAGGAACCTGGCAACAGCAAGGTTCCACGAAAAATGGGTAGTCTCCACCCTTTCACCGTCTAACCTTAGCTGCCTCTCTGGACTGCTTTAAAGGTTTTTTACTATTCTATTATTTCTACTAGTACTTGTCAAGTAAAAACATGGTCACTAAAGAACTATAAGAGAAAAAGTAAAGCCTAGCGACGCGATGAACGCTGGTTTGTTTGATTTCGATTGCTCTCTTCCTCCAGCTTTTTCTTCTCTTCTTCCAATTTATTCTGCTGTTCTTCCAGTCTTTTCTTCTCTTCCTCTTTCTGCTTCTTCTCAGCTTCCTTAGCCTCTTGTTTGGCTTTTTCCTCAGCCTCCATAATTAATTTATCCGCAACTGTGTAACTGTAAACTCCAGCTTCCATGTCAATCACACTTGGTTCTGACAATTGAGGCTTAATCTTACTGTAGTAAGGCAATTTCTTACTCATTTCAGAAAGGGGAACCAAGACTTCGTCCGAATCATTCATAGTCAATCGAATTAAATCTGATGTCACCTTGCTTGGGGCTAGTTCCACCTTTTCGATGGCTGCTTTGAGTTCTGGACTAATTTGAGCAAGTTCTGACGTAAAGGCTTTGATTTGTTGGCTGTCATTAAAGAGAACTGATATATAAGTTTCTGGCAGACTTACCAAACTGACCGAACTGGTCTCAAGCTGACCGCTTGAAAGGATTGGATAATGACTTTCTCCAGAAACATAGTAGGCAACAATATCATATTCCTTGACCTTGATAGTAAACTTGGTTGGAAATTGATAGACGAGCTGGGCTGATTCAACCCAATAGTTAGACTTGATCTGCTCTTCATATTTTGCCTTATCTAGCAGAAGGTTAATCGTATAATCCGAATCCTGAATGCCTGAAGCCTGTCGAATATCATCAGCTGTAGTTTGCACTGTTCCCTCAACACGAATATCCTTCATGGTCGCATAAGGGCTGAGCAAGTATGCAGAGACAACCAATAAAAGCAAACTGAGAAACAAAATCGAGATAGCCCGCCAGATATGAACTCCTGGAATTTTCGGTTTAACCGGTTTTTCCTTTACAGGCTTTTTCTCTACTTTTTTAGCCTGTTTATTCTGTTTCTTTGGTTCTTTGGATTTTGGTTCTTCTTTGGCTACTTCTTTTTTGACGTCTTCTGACTTTTCTACTTTTTCTTCAGACTCTTCTTTAGCTGATTCTGGGTCTTTTGGTTCAGATTCACTCTCTTGCTCCTCAGTTTTATCTGACTTTTCAGATTTCGAAGCCATTCGAGCTTGTCTTTCCTTTTCCTTCTCCTCAGCTAGGGCCGCCTCTTCTTCAGCCTTCTTTTTTAGATATTCTTGGTTTCGTTTCTGCCATTCTGATAACTCTTTAAATTCTTCGAGGATTTCTTTGCCCTCATTTTTCTTATCTTTTGACATTTACTTTCCTTATGATAAATCTTTTTTCAACAATTGATAAAAATCTGCTAGAGATTTCAATTCCTTAGAAGCCTTCATCTTAGCCTGGTAGTCTTCCTTGTGACTTAGTAAGTGAGAAAGCTTCTCTTCCAAACTATCCAAGGTCAAATCGCTTTCTTGAAGCTCTTCTGCATAGCCTTTTTTTACAAAGTAAGCTGCGTTCTCAATCTGGTCACCACGACTTGCTTCACGACCAAGTGGCACAATGACATGTAATTTTGCCATGGCCAAAAGCTCAAAAATCGTATTAGCGCCACCTCGTGTCACAACAATGTCAGCCAATTCCATCAAGGGTTGATAGAGATTGGTCACATAGTCAACACGAAAGAGATTTTGGCTCAACTCATTCATGCTAGAATCTCCAGTTAAATTGATAATATTGTAGCGTTCTGTCAGTTCTTTCTTATGGTCTGTCACCAATTGGTTAAAGACACGAGCGCCTGCAGAACCACCGACAAACAATACAGTTGGCAATTTAGGATTAAAGTGAGTTTGAATATCCACCAATTCATCGGGTTCTGGATTTTTTTGATCTGAAACCTTGGTCACTGCTCCCACATGCTCAACCTTAGACAAACTTGAAGCTTGCTCAAAGGTTGAATACATCTTAGTTGCAAACTTATAGGCAATTTTATTTGCCAAGCCCATAGATAGGTCAGATTCGTGAATAAAGACTGGCACTCCTGACACACGCGCAGCGATAACAGGTGGCACAGAGACAAAGCCTCCCTTTGAAAAAAGAGCTTGTGGACGAAGTCGCAACATGATAAAGAGCGATTGGACAATTCCCCAACCAACTTTAAAGACGTCCAGCATATTTTGCCAAGAGAAGTAACGACGCAATTTGCCAGTCGCAATGGAATGGAAGGTTACATCTAGACCCGACTTGAGGATTTCTTGGTGTTCGATACCACGCTTGTCCCCGATATAGTGGACTTCCCAGCCATCTTCGATGAACTTAGGCATTAACAAAAGGTTAAGGGTTACGTGTCCAACCGTCCCCCCACCTGTAAAGACAATTTTTTTCATATTATTCCTTTAACTCCGCTACTGTGTCGATAAAGAGGTCGCCACGTACTTCAAAGTTAGCATACATATCCCAGCTGGCATTGGCAGGACTAAGAAGAACCACATCTCCTTGGGTCGCAAATTCATAGGCCTTGCGGGTCGCATCTGCAATATCAGTCGCATCCACATAAGCCACACCAGCCTTATCTGCTGCCCGTTTGACACGTTCTGCAGACTGACCCAGGATGACCATCTTCTTGAGTCCAGTAATATCTGGAACCAATTCGTCAAACTCATTTCCACGGTCCAAACCACCTGCAATCAAGACGACCTTGCTGTTGTCAAATCCTGACAAGGCTTTTTGAGTAGCCAAGATATTGGTTGACTTACTATCATTATAGAATTTGATACCCTTGATTTCATCCACAAACTGGAGACGGTGTTTGACACCTCCAAAGGCTGAAAGAGTTTCTTTGATGGTTTGGTTATCCACACCACGAAGCTTGGCTACAGCAATAGTCGCAAGGGCATTTTCCACATTGTGGCTACCTGGAACTCCGATTTCATTTGCTGCCATGACAACTTCCCCACGGAAGTAGAGTTGACCATCTTCCAGATAAGCTCCATCAACCTTTTCAAGTGTTGAGAATGGTACAACTGTAGCTTGTGTTTTAGTAGCTAATTCTTTTGCCAAGTCTTGGTTAAAGTTCAAGACAAGGAAATCAGCTACTGTCATCTTGTTCTGGATATTCCACTTGGCTGCTACATATTCCTCAAAAGAACCATGATAATCGATATGAGTTGGCATGAGGTTGGTAATAACTGCAATCTCAGGATGGAATTCTTGAACGCCCATGAGTTGGAAAGAAGAAAGTTCCATGACAAGAGTGTCCTTGTCTGACGCAGTTTGGGCAACTTGACTAGCTGGATAGCCGATATTCCCTGATAAAAGACCATGTTGCCCAGCAGCAGTCAGAACTTCCCCAATCATAGTCGTTGTGGTTGTTTTACCGTTCGAACCTGTGATACCGATAATTGGCGCTTCTGAAATCAAGTAAGCCAATTCCACCTCAGTCAAGACTGGAATTCCCTTAGCCAAAGCCTTTTCAATCATGGGATTGCTGTAAGGGATACCTGGATTTTTCACCATGAGGGCGAACTCTTCATCCAAGAGTTCCAAAGGATGGCCACCTGTAACGACCTTGATCCCTTCTTCCAGCAAACTTTGCGCAGCTGGATTGTCCTCGAAAGGCTTCCCATCATTTACTGTCACAATGGCACCTAGCTTGTCCAACAAACGAGCTGCAGATTCACCAGACTTAGCCAAACCTAAAACAAGGACTTTCTTATTTTTAAATTGATCTATTACTTTCATGTCTCGAACTCCATTTCTACTCTTACTATTTTACCATTTTTATGGAAATAATTCTAAACGAAAATGCTCAGATTCAGCATTCTAACAAGCAAAAAGAGAGCCAAAACTCTCTTTTTATCTTCTTTTACTTTTATGGACCGACATGAGGGTAATATCTCGCAAGCTAAAGTATGCTAGGAAGAGCATAGCGATTGCGATAAAGAATTCTGTCGGTAGCTGAAAGATTTGCAGAACAGATAGCATCAGCAAAATCAAGAGTGCTACAAAAGCAAAGACGACAAGGACGATATTGACTGTCCCTTTAATGCTTTCTGGTGTCGCAAATACATAGAGTAGTAATAAGAGGAGTCCTATGATTAAATAAACCATTTTTATCTCTTTCTAGCTCTTATTCAGCTGATTTTTTCTTCTTGTTAGCTTTCTCACGCTCTGCCTTGTTAAGGATTTGTTTACGCAAACGGATAGACTCAGGCGTTACTTCCATGTACTCATCGTCGTTCAAGAACTCAAGAGACTCTTCAAGTGTCAAGATACGAGGTGTCTTGATAACAGCTGTTTGGTCCTTAGTAGCTGAACGAACGTTAGTCATTTGTTTAGCCTTAGTGATATTAACTGTCAAGTCGTTTTCACGAGAGTTTTCACCGATGATCATTCCTTCATAAACCTCAGTACCTGGGTTGACAAAGATTGTACCACGTTCTTCGATAGACATGATTGAGTAAGTTGTAGCCTTACCAGCATCGATAGAAACAAGGGCACCACGGTGACGACCACCAATTTCCCCTGGAATCAATGGCAAGTATTGGTCGAAGGTATGGTTCATGATACCGTAACCACGAGTCATTGACAAGAACTCAGTTGAGTATCCAATCAAACCACGCGCTGGAACAAGGAAGACCAAACGAGTTTGACCATTACCAGTTGAAATCATATCCAACATTTCACCCTTACGTTCAGAAAGGCTTTGGATAACAGACCCTTGGTATTCTTCTGGAGTGTCGATTTGAACACGTTCAAATGGTTCACATTTAACACCGTCGATTTCTTTTACGATAACCTCTGGACGAGATACTTGAAGTTCATATCCCTCACGACGCATTGTCTCGATAAGGATTGACAAGTGCAATTCTCCACGTCCTGAAACAGTCCATTTATCTGGTGAATCAGTTGGATCAACACGAAGGGAAACGTCTGTTTGCAATTCGGCCTGCAAGCGTTCTTCCACCTTACGAGAAGTCACCCATTTACCTTCTTTACCAGCAAATGGTGAGTTGTTGACCAAGAAAGTCATTTGAAGTGTTGGCTCATCGATGTGTAGGATTGGAAGAGCTTCAACTGCATCTGTCGGAGTGATTGTTTCACCGACAAAGATATCTTCCATACCTGAAACGGCAATCAAGTCACCTGCTTTTGCTTCTTGGATTTCACGACGTTCCAAACCAAAGAAACCGAAGAGTTTTGTAACACGGAAGTTTTTAGTTGTACCATCAAGTTTAGAAAGGGTAACTTGGTCCCCAACCTTAACAGTACCACGGAAGACACGACCGATACCGATACGACCAACGAAGTCATTGTAGTCCAAAAGTGATACTTGGAACTGCAAAGGCTCATCTGAGTTATCTACTGGAGCTGGGATATGGTCGATAATCGTGTCAAAGATTGGTGCCATAGTAGCTTCTTGGTCAGCTGGATCATCTGACAATGAAGAAGTTCCATTGATCGCTGAAGCATACACCACTGGGAAGTCAAGCTGGTCGTCATCTGCACCAAGCTCGATGAAAAGTTCCAAGACTTCGTCCACTACTTCTGCTGGGCGAGCTGATGGTTTATCGATTTTGTTGACAACCACGATTGGGACAAGGTCTTGTTCCAAGGCTTTTTTCAATACGAAACGAGTTTGTGGCATTGTTCCTTCGTAGGCATCTACGACTAAGACAACACCGTCAACCATTTTCATGATACGCTCAACTTCTCCACCGAAGTCCGCGTGTCCTGGTGTGTCCATGATATTGATACGAGTTCCGTTATAGGCAACAGCTGTATTTTTAGCAAGGATGGTAATTCCACGCTCTTTTTCGATATCGTTTGAGTCCATAGCACGCTCTGCCAATTCAGTGCGTGCATCAAGCGTTTCTGATTGTTTCAATAATTCGTCAACGAGGGTTGTTTTACCGTGGTCAACGTGGGCGATAATCGCAATGTTACGGATATCTTCTCTAAGTTTTGTCATGATTTCCTCTATAATATTCAAAATTTATTTTCTAACTGAACGATTATACCATAATTTCAAGTAAATAACATAATTCAAGCAAGTGTAAATGTTTTCACTCCGCTTTTCTTTTCATGTCAAGCCTTTTCAAAGCAAACGACTTATGATAAGATAGGCAGGTATGCGTTTAGATAATTTATTAGCCCAAGAAAAAGTTAGCCGAAAGGCCATGAAACAAGCCTTACTCAAAGGGGACATTCTCGTCGATGGTTGCCCAGCCCGCTCCCTAGCCCAAAATATCGATACAGGACTACAAAAACTCCTTTTTCAGGACCGTATCATTCAAGGCTATGAACACACCTACCTTATGCTTCATAAGCCTGCTGGTGTCGTTACAGCCAACAAAGACAAGAAACTTTCAACCGTCATGGACCTCCTTCCGCCTGACATCCAGTCTGACAAGCTCTATGCCGTCGGCCGACTGGACCGAGATACGACAGGACTCCTTCTCTTGACTGACAACGGTCCCTTGGGCTTTCAGCTCCTCCATCCCCAGTATCATGTCGATAAGACTTATCGAGTTGAGGTTAATGGACTTCTGACACCTGACCATATCCAAGCATTTCAAAAAGGAATTGTCTTTTTAGATGGCACTGTCTGTAAAGCTGCAAGACTAGAGATTCTATCTGCAAGTCCTTCCCTCAGTCAAGCCTCTATCACTATTTCAGAAGGGAAATTTCACCAGGTTAAGAAAATGTTCCTCTCGGTTGGTGTTAAGGTGACCTCCCTCAAGCGCACCCATTTTGGACCTTGTAACTTGGATGATAATCTTCAAGAAGGAGACTATCGTCCCTTAAACTCAGAAGAGTTAGCAAGTATTCGTGAATTTCTTAGAAAAAGTGGTTAAAAAATGAGCTCGGAAACATCCAAGCTCATTTTCTTATTTCTCAACTTTGACTTTCCCTCTCCAAGAATCCAAACCATAAGAAAGGATATAAATCTCAGAAAAACCTTGTTTTTTCAAGTAAAGGGCCGCATTTGTGACACGCTGCGCACGTTGGTTTTCGTAAAGAAGGACAGGTTTATCCTTACGAAGGGCTGCAAGACTAGTCTTCAACTGACTTGAAGGGATATTGCGTGCACCAAGGATATGCTTTCTGTGAAATTCAGCTGGGTCGCGCAAATCAATCAATTGACCCGTACGAATCAAGGCTTCAAATTCCTCATTGTCCACAATTTTAGCCGCACGGCGAATACGAAGATAATTAAAGCCCATCCATGCCAACATTGCTAGTATAAATGCCCACAAAATCCAAGTAACCATTAGTTCATTTCTCCATTTTTCTCAATATAATCCAATTCTACCTTGTGCTCTCTGCGAAGAACCGCTTCTGCTTCTAGATAGTCTAATTTGTCCATCAACCCTGCATCGTAAATCCGAGAGAGTTCCAACTTCATCAGTTCAATATCATATAAGCGTTTTCCCATGTAAACAATAATACCAAATCGTTTGAGGAATTGCTGCACATCATAGAATGTTTTCATAAGACTCATTCTAGCAAATTTTTGTGTTTTTTTCAAGAAGAGACTCACACAAGAAGTAGCACAGAAATTAAAAAAGCTGCATCTTCTGCAACTTTTTAATCTGGTGGGAAATATCCCAACTGCTCAGCGATGTGAATCGCCTCCTGCCTGTTAGCCACTCCTAATTTTGAAAAGATATTGGCCAAGTGATTGGAAACTGTACGTTTACTCACATAGACCTTGTCACAGACATCATCAATGGTCAAGCCATTTCTAACCAGTTCTAGTATCTCGATTTCTCGTGGTGTTAGCACCTCTACCATCACTTCATCTGAAAAGACCTTACCACCTAGATAAATCTTTTCCAGTTTTTTCACCAACTCATCTGGGTCCATACTTTTGTCCAGAAAGCCATAAGCCCCCATAACTTTAGCTCGGTGTTCATACATTTTTTTACTGTAACCTGTCAAAATCACAACCTTACTAGAACAACCATTGTCGATAATCTCTTGTGCCAAGGTCAGCCCATCATCTTGATACAGACTCGTCAGGTTGATATCAATCAAAATAATGTCGTAGTCATTAAAAGCAATCTCCGAAATAGTTGAAAAATTATCTACTAACTGGACCTTTTTAATGTTTTCCGATAACTCTAAAATCATCTTGATACTTTGGCTAAATAATTTATGATCATCAATTAACAAAATTTTCATAACACAACTCCTTATCAATCGGGAGAGTAATTTCTACACGAAATCTCTTGTTATTTTCAAAAATCTGCATTTGACCACCTAAAACACTAATTTTATTAGACATATTTTTCAAGCCATAACCTAAGGATTTTTCTGTTTGAAGGCAGTCATTTTCAGAAATGATAAAAAGAGCGTCATCATGCATATCAATCTTCAAAGAAATCCTTCCACCACTAGCGTACTTAACGGCATTGGTCGCCAATTCCTCAACCAGACGATAGGTAATTTTATCGTAAGGAGATAAAAGCCTAAAGTGGACAGGAAACTGTGTGACGACTTCATTTTCTGCGTGATAGCGCTTGACAATCCGATTAATCAGCCCTTGATACTGTATGTCTAACTGCTCGTCTGTTTCTACCATTGGCTGATAATAATCCATCCGCTCACGAATCCGCTGAACCAACTCCTCTGTCACCAGATTGATCTGTTCACCAAAAGCCCGATTGCTACTATATTTATTGAAATTTTTTATCGCCATCACATTTTGCAGGATTTCATTGTGAAGAAATTCCGAGAACTGTTGTTCTGTGTCTTCATTTGCCAGCAGACTTTTCACCATGCGGTTACGCTTTAAAAAGAGAACTTTTACATAATCCCTAGCATCTAGCATTTCAGCAGAACGAAAAAGGCGAATCAATTCTTCCGAACAAATCCCGAACAATAGTAACATGATATTCAATACCAAAAAGCTCGTGTTTAAGTCTAGACGAAAGATGATGAAAATGCCTACTAACAAAAACATAAGCAGTAAAAACAAGCGTGAAAAAGCTTTTATATAGGACAATTTCAACTCTGATACCCTTTTTTGAAGAGAGCTGACAATCGTTTTGAAGTGTAAAAAAGCTAAGATACCAAGAATTTCTAGATACCAAACTAGGTTCATCACTCCTGAGCCCCTCGTATTGATATACAAAAAGAAATAAGAAAGAGGCAATATCAAAGCTAATATCCACAAATTTCGTCTCTGATACTTGAGTTTACTTTTCAACTCTTTATGATATAAAATCAGTAAAATCAAGGGAACAAGGTTTAAAAAGAAAGACGCAAACAAGGACAGAAATAAAAAAATTGAAGGACTTAACAGATACGAACTAATGGTGATTAGTGTCAACACAAAGGACACACTCAACAGTTCTTCTCCTATTTTCTCTCCCAGAAAGATAATAGACAGAGAACTATACACCAATAAAAAAGAGTTGAGAGGATGAAGAATATCAAAAAAGTGCAACAGGGTGCTCGCAACTCCTTGATTAAATATGGATTGCCAGCTAATGAGAAACATCATCAGGAGCAACCAAAGTTTCAACTCACTATACCGAAAGGTCACAATATTACAAATATAGCTAAATACAATTAAAGCAATAATCAGCAATAAAACCATCTGCAAGGAAAAATCTGTCGAAAAGTCCAGAGGAATCCTATAATAAATATAAATCATTAAAGCTAGATGATTAAAAATCGTCAACCACCACAATAAAAGTGAGTTTTTCGAGAGCGATTTGACAAACTGTTTCATATGTATCCACTTCCTGAACTACTTTAATATCATTATAACACAATACCAGAATTGTCGGATTGGCAACTCTGGTATTTGACTTAATTTTCAATAATTTGCCAACTTACTCTGTAAGTCACTAGCAGGTAAAGGACAAAGAGTAAAACCGCTACTCCCAGATAGGTGATATCAATAGAAATGCTGGTATTAGCGAAATTCTCAAAATAGCCCAAAAGAGCTGTACTCAAGGCAAGTGCTAGCGGACCTGCGATAAGCAGCGGAACCAAGAAATAACTTAGAATCTGTTGCAAAAGAATAGAGCGATTTTGCTTCCTCTTATTCCCAAGAAGGTATAAGATTTGATAATCATTCACACTATCCAAAGCACTTGTAGAAGTTTGAAGGGACAAGATACTTAGGGAAATAATGATAAAAATAACACTGACAAAAATCATGACAAAGACAATGACGCCCATAAATCCAAGGTAAACCTCAAAAATACTTCCTTTCGTTTGATAGGTGAACGAATTCAACTCTGCTCCATCACGAGTGAAGTAGTATTTTTCAATCCACTGACTCAAGAATGTTTCTACTTCCCGTTTGTCAATGTTTTCTTTGAAATTGGCAACATAGGTCGTGTGGTCTTCCGTCAATCCAACTACTACCTTATCTGGTACAATCAAGGTTCCTGCGTCATTTAGACCTACTGAAGATAAAAAGTAAACTGTTTCAAGTGGCTTTGAAGAGGCAAGATTGAGAGAATGATCGTTAATCATGAAGGTTTTTGTCGTTGATAGAAAGTCCTGAATCTGCTTGGCAGTTCCTTTATAATTGGCATTGACTAGAAATTGGTCTTCTGCCAAGTCAACCGCTTTTTTCCCTTGCAGTTTGCGGAGATGATTGTAGGCAGAAATTCCTAAAATCGGTACTTTTGATTCAGGAAGTTTCTTATCATGCTCCCAGAGATTGCTAGTATCAATCAAATCTTTATAAGTTACATCACTAGAATAGATAGGACAGCTGTACTCCTCTTTGATGAGGTTAAAGTCAAATCCATCGGCTTTCAATCTATCTTTGACAGATTCCTGAGAAAATTGAAACTCTTTACCACGGTAGAGATTGACAGTTACATCATAAGGTGAGTATTTGTTCAGCTCTCGGTTCATAGTCGTATAGGCACTACCACTAAAAACGAGTAAGCTGAGAGCCAGTGTCAAGGTCAAGGATAAGACAGCCAACGTGACCGAATTACTATCAGCTTGTTTTGAAAATTGACGGATTTTGAAAGTGTTTAGTTTGTTATAGTAGGTTTGAGGCAGTTTTCTAAGGGAAACCAAGATAAAATGGCTCAAGGTATTGTAAAATAAAATCACAAAAATCACTAAGACAGATACCAGCAAGATACCCCAGCTTTTCAAGAATGATAGATGGTGATAGTCTGAAAAATAGAGAGCACCAAAACCGATAACAGCTGTCGAAAGAATAAAGAGAAGTGCTTGAAGAACTGGCTTGCCTTTTGCCAAGACAGATTTCTTGACCCCATTTTCTTGAATGAGTGCAATGATATTTTGCTTTCTAAAGGTAAGAATGTCCATGACACTAACAATAAAACTGGTGACCAAATAGGAATAAACTAGTAAGATGACAGACTTGCTATCAAAGAAAACCAGATTACCAAAGTAATTAGCCATAAAAAACTCAGATGCAATCTTAGCTAGAATGACCAGTAAGATCACTCCAAGCAAGAAACCTAGAATCAAGGAAAAGATATTGACCAGCATGGTTTCAAAGAACAGGGTACGGATAATCTGCTTCTTCTTCATTCCCAGCGTTGCATAAAGTCCCAGCTCTTTCTTGCGCCGTCCCAGTACAAAGTTTGTGGAATAAACGACGAGAAAGGCAATCGCCGATAGAATCAGATAGGAAAACAAGCCCATGTACTGGCTCATCACCGTCGTCAACGTTTCCTTTGCTCCTGATAAACTTTGCATCACTGGATGGCTTGGTAAAGCATTAAAAGCGTAGAGCAAGCTATAAATCAAGGTCAGACTGAAAAAATAGATGGTATAGGTCTGTAAATTTCGAAATACATTTCGTAAAATCAATTTTGGATACATACTCTCCCCCTCCTATCTGGTACGGCTGTAAATCTCTTGCAAATACTGTTCATTAGATAGGCTGTGACGTTCCAAATCATCCATAATCTTTCCATCGCTAAGTAGCACCATCCGTGAAGAGTACTTGGCTGCGGCAGGGTCATGCGTAACCAGTAAAATGGTAATACTAAAACTTTTATTGATTTCCTGCAAAAGTGCCATCAGTTTTTCAGAATTAGCAGAGTCCAAGGCTCCTGTCGGCTCATCTGCGATAATCAGTTTAGAATCATCAATCAAGGCTCTAGCAGTTGCCACACGTTGTCGCTGACCACCTGATAACTGATTAGGAAACTTATCTTTTAAGTTTTGGATATCCAACTTATCCAAAATTTCCTCAATCTTATCCTGATGTTTTTTGATATTTTTCCCCTGAATTTGAAGAGGTAGAACGATATTTTCATAGACCGTCAAGGTTTCCACCAGGTTGTAGGCTTGGAAAATATAGGAAATGTTTTTAGCACGATAGTCAGCTAGTTCATTTTCCTTGGCATGGATAATGTCAAAATCTTCAAATCGAATCTCACCTGATGTTGGTTTATCAATCGTTGAAATACAGTTGAGAAGTGTTGTTTTTCCACTACCACTGGCACCCATAATTGCCAGAAATTCACCTTTTTCAACGGACAAGTTCACATCTAATAATGCATGAACGATATTATCCCCTTGACCAAATGTTTTCGTTAATGCTGTCACAATAAGCTGTTTCATTATTTCATTCCTCCGTTTCTTTATTACACTCTCATTATACGGTTTCTTTCAAGGTTTGCCATGAGTATTTTGTGCAATATATTCAAGTTAAAAAAAACCGATGCCTTTTTCAGGTATCGGTCGATGTTGATTATTTGCGGTCGTTTCTTTTTTTCATAAAGTAAACAATCCCTATGACAACAACTCCTAAGACCAGTACAGGTGCATAGAATTCTAGTGTTCCAATAATTCCGTCCATTTTATCCTCCTGTCAAAAAATAGAGAGTTTTATCCACAGCGCACGTTTGGCGAAGTACATTCATAAGAATATGTAAACCACAAACCACAGTGCCCCTGTGCTGTTAATCTAACAGTCGTACTCCACCCAGCAGCAGATTTACCATCCAATTCTTGGCTATTAATTTCCATAATCCAAAGAATCAATCTCAAAGTTGTCTCGTTTTATTTGCATTTCTCCCCGTAAATATAACACCAAATCAAAATGTTGTCAATGTTTTGTAATAAAACACTAGAATTTTCCTTTTGTTTTATCTAACAGCGAACATTATTTCTCGTACACTCATAGGAATAGGTGAGACACAATCCACAGAGACCTGCTAGTGTCATTTTAAAAGCTGTGTACCACAAGCTTCTGATTTCCCGAAAAGTTCTTGGTTTTCAATCTCAAGATTTAGAGAATCAATCTCTGAACGATTTGTATTTTTAGACATAAGGTTTCCTCCTTCCTTCTTTTAAATGATCATCTTTACAATAACTAGTATAAACTCTAGTATTGGATAAGTAATGAGTAAATCGTGCAAATTTCTTATTTTCGAGTAAAATTTTTATAGTTATCAGTAAAGAAACAACTGAACAATCTCTTGCTCAGCTACTTTTTTACCTTATTTACTAAATGATTTAGAAGTTTCTTCTTAACTACTTTACAGAGACCCACACACTCCCCCTGATTTTCCTATCTTCTTTGGCGATTCTGACGCAAGTGTGGTACAATAAAAACATGAGAATTCAACAATTACACTATATTATCAAAATCGTCGAAACAGGCTCCATGAATGAAGCAGCTAAGCAACTCTTTATCACTCAACCTAGTCTTTCCAATGCAGTGAGAGATTTGGAAAATGAAATGGGCATTGAAATCTTTATCCGCAATCCTAAGGGCATCACCTTGACCCGTGATGGGATGGAGTTCCTCTCTTATGCCCGTCAAGTTGTCGAGCAAACCCAGCTTCTGGAAGAACGCTATAAAAATCCTGTCGCCCACCGCGAACTCTTTAGCGTTTCGTCTCAGCACTATGCCTTTGTGGTCAATGCCTTTGTCTCTCTGCTCAAGAAAAGTGATATGGAGAAATACGAGCTCTTCCTTCGTGAAACTCGGACTTGGGAGATTATCGACGACGTCAAGAACTTCCGTAGTGAGGTCGGTGTCCTATTTTTGAACAGCTACAACCGTGATGTTTTAACGAAAATGCTGGATGACAACCACCTTCTGGCTCACCATCTCTTCACAGCCCAGCCCCATATCTTTGTCAGCAAGACCAATCCTCTGGCAAAGAAAGATAAGGTCAAACTATCTGATTTGGAAAACTTCCCTTACCTCAGCTATGATCAAGGAACTCACAACTCCTTCTACTTTTCAGAAGAGATTCTCTCGCAGGAATACCACAAAAAATCTATCGTAGTCAGCGACCGTGCTACCCTCTTTAATCTCTTGATTGGTTTGGATGGTTATACCATTGCGACAGGGATTTTGAACAGCAACCTCAACGGAGACAATATCGTTTCTATCCCACTAGATATTGATGACCCTATCGAGCTGGTCTACATTCAGCATGAGAAAACCAGCCTATCTAAGATGGGCGAACGCTTTATCGACTATCTACTAGAAGAAGTCCAGTTTGATAATTGAGAAATAATAAGAACCAATATGTAGGCTAGCAACAACCTGCATATTGGTTCTTTTTACTTATAATTAAAAGTCTCCCCTGCCAACTTATCAGCTAGCTTTGGAAAGAGAGTATAAAACTTATGGGCGAGGTTGAGAAGGATTGGGAGATTGAGTTCGCGTTTGTTTTTTCCTATAATCTTAACAATTTTTTTAGCCACTGCATCTGCTTCCAGCAGGAAGCGTTCAACCGACTTGAGATAGCTTCCATCTGGGTCGGCTTGGTCGAAAAATCCTGTACGGATTGGTCCTGGATTGACTGTTGTTACATAAACACCATGAGGCATGAGTTCGAGGCGTAAGGCATTTGAAAAACCGATAGCCGCATACTTAGTCGCTGAGTAGAGACTGGACTTGCCAGTAGCGATCAAACCTGCCATACTGACGATATTGATGATATGACCTTTTCGGCTTTCCTTCATACGAGTCGCAAGGTGTCGAGATAGATTCATTAGGGCAAAAGTATTGACCTCGAACATCTGGTGAATATCTTGGTCAGAAATCTGGTCAAATTCCTCCAGAATCCCGTAACCAGCATTATTAATCAAAACATCAATCTTGCCATAGCGGACATAGAGGTCTGCTACCAGAGCTTCTAAGGCTGAATCATCGGTAATATCGATTTCAATCAATTCTGCATGGGGATGGTTTCCATAGAGTTGGGCTAATTTTTCCTTATTTCGACCAAGCAAGATGAGTTGGTCATTTGGTAGGAGTTTGACCATTTCTTGGGCTAGACCACCGCTAGCTCCGGTAATGAGAATAGTAGGCATACTGTTCCTTTCTCAATCTTTTAGATTTCCACTTCTTCTAAGTCTTTGACCACATGGACATTTTCAAAAACACTAGCAGCATCTTTTTTGAGCTTGCTGATATCTTTTGAGAGGAAACGGGCACTGATATGGTTGAGCAATAGTCGTTTGGCACCTGCTTCTACCGCTACTTGTGCAGCTTGCATGTTAGTAGAGTGGCCATGGTTACGAGCAATTTTTTCATCACCCTTGCCATAAGTGGACTCATGAACTAGGACATCGGCATTAACAGCCAGACGCACACTGGCATCCGTTTTTCGAGTGTCTCCTAAAATAGTGATAATTTTACCTGGACGTGGAGCTGAGATATAGTCAGCTGCCTTGATTTCAGTACCGTCTTCGAGAACAACGTCCTGACCGTTTTTGATTTTCCCAAAAAGTGGGCCAAATGGGACACCAGCCGCCTTGAGTTTTTCAGCATCCAGCGTTCCTTCCAATTCCTTTTGCATGACACGGTAACCAACACAGAAAATAGTGTGGTCCAACTCCTCTGCATACACAGTGAATTTATCGGTCTCGAGGATTTTCCCTAGAGAATCTTGGTCAAACTCATGAAAATGAATACGGTAAGGCAGGCGCGAACCTGACACACGAAGACTAGTTAAGACAAATGACTTGATCCCTTGCGGTCCATAGATTTCCAAATCTGTCTGCTCTTCATTGGCCTGAAAGGCACGACTAGAAAGGAAACCTGGCAAGCCAAAGATGTGGTCTCCATGTAGGTGGGTAATAAAGATTTTGCTGACCTTACGTGGTCGAATTGTCGTTTCAAGAATGCGATTTTGCGTACCTTCTCCACAGTCAAAGAGCCAGACTTCGTTAATCTCGTCCAAGAGTTTCAGGGCGAGACTAGAGACATTGCGGGCTTTAGAGGGCTGGCCAGCCCCCGTTCCTAAAAATTGAATATCCATTCGATACTTTCTAATTAATCAATATATAACATGGCTGTGCGGTTTTCCGATCGGAAATAGCGCTTGCCAGAAAAAGCAGTAGCTTCTTGTAATAACTCCTCTTGGCTGTAACCTTTAAGACGCTTACGACCGTCAGCCAAACTTTCCAAATCAGTCAAAGCTGTGAGACTCTCTACGCTAACAACTTCCTCATCTCTAATAGCCTTCATGTAAATCTTACCAGACTCTTCAAAGACTAGTTGATGTGGGAAAATTTGCGCAATTTCAAAGAGCAAGTCTTCTGAAATTTTCTCTTCATTTTCAGAGAAAATCCGACCAAGACCCTCACACTCATAACAAAAACCAAAGGATTTACCAGACAGATTAAGACGAATAAAAGGCTTATTTTCTAGGGTGAAACTTGGCTCAGCATTGTAGAGATTCAGTTCCTGACTGAGTTCCACAAAATAATCCGTCGCGGCCTCAGGACTCTTTTTCTGGTAGAGTTCTGCAAAATAGGCATTGACCACACTAGGCGGAGGAGTGATCAGTGCCAACTGCTCTTGCTCTGTTTTACCAGCTAGAAGTTGATCCAGATAAACCTTGTCCAGACTTGTATAGCCCCCATATTTTAGAGCCAACGTTTTAATATCAGTCATAAAATTCTTCTAACCTCCATTTGTTTTTCTCGGAAATGTAGCCTGTAATCACTTCGCCATCCTCCTGATAATCACGTTCTTCCAGAATCGCTACACTTTCTAAATCATGAATCTTGTAGGACTTAGAAAAAGGCACGCGCAGGGTAAAGGATTCAAAAATATCCTTGATTTTCTCTAAAAACAAAGCCTGCAAATTCTCACGACTATCCTCAGACTTGGCAGAAATGAGGGCATAAGGCGTTTGGGTAGGCGTGAAATCCTCCACCAAATCCGCTTTATTATAGAGGGTCAAGCGAGGAATGTCGTCCATATCCAGGTCTTTCATGATGGACAGAACTGTTTTTTCATGCTCCTCATGGTAAGGATTGCTGGCATCAATAACATGAACCAGAAGGTCCACATGCTTGCTTTCTTCCAAGGTTGATTTGAAACTAGACACCAACTCTGTCGGTAAATCTTGGATAAAACCAACAGTATCAGTCAAGGTCACCTGAAGATTGCCCCCCAGATGGATACTCTTAGTCGTCGCATCCAGAGTCGCAAATAGCTCGTCTGCCTCATACTGGGTCTTACTGGTCAAGGTGTTCATGATAGTTGACTTCCCAGCATTGGTATAACCAATCAAACCAATCTTAAAAGTGCTGGACTCCAAACGTTTCTCTCTGACAGTCGCCCGATTTTTCTCAACAACCTTGAGCTGGCGCTCGATATCCGTAATCTGGTTGCGAACGCTACGGCGGTTCAGTTCCAGCTGGCTTTCACCAGGTCCACGGGAACCAATTCCCCCTGCCTGACGACTAAGCATAATCCCCTGACCAATCAAGCGAGGCAAGAGATATTTGAGCTGGGCTAAGTGGACTTGGAGCTTCCCTTCATGGCTTCGAGCTCGCATGGCAAAGATATCCAAAATCAACTGCATACGGTCAATGACCTTGACACCGAGAACTTCTTCTAAATTGACATTTTGCCGTGGAGTTAAACGGTTGTTGACGATGACAGTGGTAATTTCTTCTGCATCCACCATAAGCGCAATTTCTTCTAACTTACCAGAGCCGACGAAGGTCTTGGAATCATATTTTTCACGTTTTTGTCTGTAGCTATCTACAACGACTGCCCCTGCTGTTTTCGCTAAACTGGCCAATTCTTCCATAGAGAGATCAAAATTGTCCATGCCCTGCAATTCTACACCAATGAGCAGGACCCGTTCCTCTTTTTTCTCCGTTTCAATCATCTAAAAACTCCTCTATCTGGCTTAAAATGCGATCTTTTACACCAGTTTCTCCAATCTGATAAAAGGTCACCTGCATGCGATTACGGAACCAGGTCAACTGACGTTTGGCAAAACGACGAGTCGCCTGTTTGAGACTCTCACTAGCATCCTCCAAGGTCTGCTCTCCACGGAAGTAAGGAAAGAGTTCCTTGTAACCAATCCCTTTAGCAGCCTGCACATCTGGATAATGGTCAAACAACCACTTAGCTTCGTCTAGAAGTCCAGCTTCAAACATCAGGTCCACTCGGTGATTGATACGCTCATAAAGCTGACTGCGCTCATCGTCCAAGCAGATAATCAGCGGTTCATATAGACTCTCTTTATTTTCCAAATCCTGACCAAAATGAGCAATTTCCAAGGCACGCATCGCACGACGACGATTAAACTGGGGAATCTCAAGGTCTGCTTGCTCCACCAAATGGGCTAATTCCTCATCTGAATATGGCTCCAAACTAGCTCGATAAGCTAAAATCTCCTCATGAGGAGTCTCACCACCTAGGTGGTAGCCTTCAAGCAAGCTCTGGATATAAAGCCCAGTCCCACCAGCAATAATAGCTAGCTTGCCACGGCTTTGAATATCCTCAATAGCCTTCTTAGCTTCTGAAACAAAATCAAAAGCCGAGTAAGACTCGGTTACCTCTCTAACATCGATTAAATGATGAGGAACAGCTGCCTGCTCTTCTGGACTAGCCTTAGCCGTCCCTATATCCAGACCTCGATAGACTTGCTGGCTATCTCCACTAACCACTTCGCCATTAAAACGCTTTGCAACTTCGATGGCAAGGGCTGTTTTTCCAACTGCAGTCGGTCCAACAATCACAATTATTTTTGTTTTCATCTTTTTTCCTTGAAAAATTCCCATTTTTTCGTTACTATTATTATAACACAAAAAGGTCAGTCAGAAAAATGTGACCTCTTGAGGGGGCTGGCTGATTAAGAAGATAAAGGAGGAAGACTCATGGCTAAAGGATTCGCTAAAGGTCTTGTAACAGGTGTCGCAGGAACTGTCGCTGCAGTCGCAGGTGCAGTATACGCATTTAAAAAGAAAGTGATCGAACCAGAAGAGCAAAAAGCAGCTTTCATCGAAGAAAACCGTAAAAAAGCAGCTCGTCGCCGCGTATCACGTTAAGAAACAAAAGAAGTTGGGATTTATTTTCTCAACTTCTTTTTTCTATTCTTTTAAATAGCTAGGTCAAACTTCAACTGTGGCTTGACAGGGTCATAATCCACCAACTCAAAGTCCTCTGCTTTAATATCAAAAAAATTGGTCTTATCTGGCACATTCAAGACCAAACGTGGTTGGCAGTTTGATGGCTCACGACGGAGCAATTCCTGAGCTTGTTCAAATTGATTGTCATAGATATGGAGATTGTTGATGAAGTAGAAGAACTTCCCAACCTTCCAGCCGAAATGCTTGGCAATCATCATTTGAAGAGCCACGTACTGCATAGCATTGATGTGGTGGGCCACCAACATGTCATTCGAACGCTGGGTCAAGGTCGCATCCAGATAGATTTCTCCATCTACACGGCGGACATCAAACATGGTCTGAAAGGCGCATGGGAGTAGTCCTTCTGTTTCTTCGAAAGCTTGGTAATCCCAGAGCGAAATGATATTGCGACGGTTCCAAGGGTTGACTTCCAACTGCTTGAGAAGCTTATTGATAATGTCGTGTTTCTTAACAACAGCACCATAGCGCTCACCAATGGTTCCCGTATTTCCCACTTCCCAGTCATTCCAGTAGTGAACATTGTACTTGTCATTGAGAACTTCTAGGCTATTAGACTGGTCTTGGTAGATCCAGAGAACTTCTTTGATAGCTGATTTGATTGCAATGGGACGCAAGGTTGTAATGGGGAATTCCCCCTTGGCCAAGTCATACTCTGCAAAGGCACCAGTTACATACTTGGAGTTAGCAACAGTTCCATCCTTGTACTTGGGACGTGCCTGCTCAGAAAAGACACCGTCTTTGAGGATTCGTTCAATATTTTCTTTAAAAATTGTATCTGCTTTTGTCATTTACTCTCACCTCATTTATTGTCCTAACTAGTATAGCATAAAAAAGAAAAGAGGAACATTACTAACTCTAGGTTAGCATTTTTCCCCCTTTTATTATTTTATTGCAATACAAGTGATGCTGCTCCGATAACCCCAGCGTCATTTCCTAGAGTTGCAAGAGCTAATTTAGTAGATGTGCGTACTTGTGGGAAAGTATTTTCATCGTAGACTTTTTGAACACCTTGTAGGAGGAATTCTCCTGCGGCTGACACACCACCACCGATTACGATTGTTGATGGGTTTAGGATTGAACCGATGTTGGCACAAGCAATTCCCAAGTAACGTGAGAAGTTACGGTAAACGATCAATGCAAGGTCGTCCCCTTCTTTTGCAAGGTCAAAGACAGTCTTAGCAGTCACTTCTTCTCCATTATCAATCAAGCGTTTCAAGGCTGCATCGCCTTCGTATTCATCGGCATAGCGACGAGTCAAGTTGACAATACCTGTTGCTGAAGCAACTGTCTCAAGGCAGCCTTTTTTACCACAAGTACATGCGATTGGTTGGTCAAAGTCAACAGTGATGTGGCCAAGCTCACCTGCTGCACCAGCAACACCGTGAAGCAATTTGCCTTCTGCGACGATACCGCCACCAACACCTGTACCAAGTGTCATAAAGACAACGTCGGGTTGGTTGTCACCAGCCCCCATCCAACGTTCACCAAGAGCAGCTACGTTGGCATCATTATCGATGAAAAATGGAATGCCCAAGGCTTTTTCAATCTTTTCTTTGATTGGTTGAAGGGTTTTCCAGTTCAAGTTGTAGGCACCAATAACAGTTCCTTTTTCACGGTCAACCACACCTGGTGAACCCATTCCAATACCTTTGAAGTCTGCTGCTGCCAATCCAAGCAAGTTCAAACGATGTTGAATAGACTCAATCATATCATCAACGATATGACTTCCCTCATCCAAAATGTTGGTCTTGATAGACCACTTTTCTTGGATTTCTCCTGCTGTTGTCAAGATTGCAAATTTGATAGAAGTTCCACCAAGGTCAATCCCAATAATCTTTTGACTCATCATATTCTCCTTTTTCATTATGAATTAATTGAAAATGCTTACAGATATAGTATAACAAAAACTAATCGTTTATGCAAAGGTTTGCATTAGATTTCTGAATTTTATCCTGACTTATGGTTTCCAGAGACCTGAAGCATCTACATAGTAACGACCTCCATCAACTCTCTCATTTTTAGCCATTTTGCCATCTGATTTCAAATAGTAATTGCCTTGCCATGTATTGCGAGCGTATGAACCATCTGATTTCAAGTAATACCAGGCTTGATAAGAAGAGTCATAAACCCACTCACCTTGTGCCATTTTACCGTTTGATTTAAGGTAATAAGCACCTTGCCATGCATTCTTTGCATAGGAACCATCTGATTTCAAATAATACCACGCTTGATAAGAAGAGTCATAAATCCATTCACTCTGTGCCATTTTACCATCAGCTTTCAGGTAATAGCTTCCCTGCCATGCATTTTTCACTGGATTTCCATTTCCGTCAAAATAGTACCAAGAACCGTCCTGCTTAACCCAACCACTTGCTGTGGATGAAGTTGTATCGGTTTGAGTTGTAGCCGCTTGTTTTGCTTTAAAAGCACCCTTAGGAGCATTTTTCAATTCGCAAGCCACACCATCATGATCACGGTCTAACTTGGCAGAATAACCAGGTTCTCCCTCGTGAATATCTACGTATCCATTCGCCCAAGCTTCTTTACAACTAGAAAAATGAATGTTTTCTTCTGCTAACACAGGTTGTGAAAACAAGGCTAAAACTGGCAAGGTAGCCAGACTCATTTTTAAAAATAGACGTTTATTCATTTCTTTCTCCTATAACGATGTTATCGATTTCACTATTATTTTATCAAACTTATTTCAGCAATTCAAGGAAAGGTTTAATCTGTTCAGCAAACTCTTTTGGTTTAGCCTTATTCAAGACATGAGGACCATCTGGTATAATCTGAAATTGAGATTCTGATATTAGTTTATGAAGACTTCTCATAGAATTAAGATTCGGTTTATCTTTGCTGCCACAAATTAGTAAGGTTGGATAAGGACAAGTTCTTGATATATCAGTTAAATCAAGTGTCTTCAATTCCTCAGAAACTCCGACCATAAGAGCTTTGTCTGCTCCCTGTTTTTCAAATACCCTTTTGGGAAGTAATTTAAATATCAGCAACTGAACATAAAATAGGATATTCCCTGATAATTTTAGCGGGCATCCTGACAGAACCAAAGCTCGAAGATTTGGTAAATCATAACTGGAAAGTTCTAGTGCCAGGGCAGCACCTAAGGACAATCCAATCAAAACAAAAGGTTCTGTCTCTTGAGCTAGGTGCTGATAAACTCTCTCCTTGACTTTTTGATAGCTGTTAACTTCAGAAAAAAATAACTCGATAGCCTCAGAAGGATAATCTGTCAGTAAATCCCGAACTTCTTTCCAAGACTCTGCTGACTGCCCTAAGCCGTGTAAAAATATCAGTTTCATCTACTCCTCCTGTAAGATTAACTCATACAAACCTCTCACGGCATTACAGCCGTAAATAGCTTCTGCTTGGGTTAAATCTGCCAAGGTCAAGACTTTCTCTTCTATCTGTCCTGTTTCTAGTAAATGCTGACGGTAAATTCCTGGCAAGATTCCAAGTCGGATAGACGGTGTGTAGAGTTTCCCAGCGATTTTCAGAACCAAATTTCCAATAGAGGTTTCAAGTAATTCTCCTCTTATATTGTGGTAAATCTTCTCGTGTTTTCCTAAATTCAAATGCGGTCGGTGAGTGGTTTTAAAGTAGGTAAAGGCTTGTTGCAAATTTGCTTCCTGAAGGCAAAGTTTTGCTTGGCAGAAGGTCGGACTGAGAGATTCCAATGCTTGACAATCAACTGCTATCTCTCCAGATTTGCTAAGGCTAATTCGCAAGCGGTAGTCTTGATTAATGTCACAAGCCTGACACTCTTCCTCTATCTTTTGTTTCAAGTCTTCTACATCAAAAGGAAAAGCAAAATACCGACTAGCTGTTCTCAGTCTTTCCAAATGTTGTTCTTCAAACAACAAGTTCTTCTGACTGATTTTTCCAGTCGTAATCAGTTGGAAACGAGCTTGTTTACGATAGAGAACAGCTGCCTTTTGATGAACCTCGCGGTATTCAGATTCCCAAGTGCTATCCCAAGTAATGCCACCACCCACTCCATAGATGGCTTTGCCTTGATGCAGTTGAATGGTCCGAATGGCCACATTAAAAATCCGTCGCCCATTTGGAAGTAAAAGACCAATCGTTCCACAGTAGACTCCACGCGGTTGTGGTTCCAACTCCTTAATAATTTCCATAGTCGCTATCTTAGGAGCTCCTGTGATGGATCCACAAGGAAAGAGAGAGCGAAAAATGGTAACCAAGTCCACATCTGCTCGCAACCGACTCTTGATGGTCGAAGTCATCTGCCAAACAGTTGAATACTGCTCTACCTGACACAGACGCTCCACATGCTCACTCCCCACTTCAGAAATACGGTTCATATCATTGCGCAAGAGATCCACAATCATCATGTTTTCAGAGCGATTTTTTGGGTCCTGTTCCAACCAACTGGCCTGCTCCAAGTCTTCTTTGTCGGTCACGCCACGCTGAGTTGTTCCCTTCATTGGTCGCGTTGTCAACTCGCGGTCATTTTGCTCAAAAAAGAGCTCTGGGCTCATGGAAATCACTGCCATTTCATCATGATCAACATAGGCATTGTAGCCCGCCTCCTGCTCTACCACCATACGATTGTAGATGGCAAAAGGATTGGCACTCAAGTCCTGTTTGAGTTGGACAGTGTAGTTGACCTGATAGGTGTCACCCTGCCGCAAATGATGGTGAATCTGAGCAATCGCCTTTTCATAATCCTCTGAGGACGTCACTTCCTGCCAATTTGAAGGTAAATCAACCTCATCATAAGTCAGAGGAATAGGGGATGTTTCTACCCTATCATGAACTGTAAAATAAAGCAGGTACTCTGCCAATAAAGGAGCTTTATGAACTGCTAATTTCTCCTCAAAAGCAGGTGCAGCCTCATAGCTGACATAGCCCACCACATAGTAGCCTTGCTCTTGGTAGCTTTCCACTTGTGCCAGCAAATCTACCACTTCTACTACATTTCTCGTTTTCAACTCTTTAATAGGCTGGGTAAAGGTGTATCTCTCCCCCAAAGCTCTAAAATCAATTACTGTTTTTCTATGCATACCTTAAGTATAGCACAAAATAAGAAAACCCTCATCCGCAAAGCAGATGAGATTGTTTTTAGTCCCGTCACGTATCTTCTGGTTAGAGAAAAAACTCTCCTAGTAGCTATTTTGCTCTAGGAGAGTTTTAAGAATAATATTATCCACTTAGTCTCAAAAAAGGAGTTGCGACCTTTAGAAATCGTTATTGATTTTCTAATTTATCTTCTTCATCTTCTTTTCGACGACGAGCAATAAGACCAAAACCAAGTATTGCACTAGCTGCTGCTGCAACCATTGCCGTTATGGATTCTGTTGTGCCTGTATTTGGCAATTCTCTAGCCACTACACGCTGATTAGTAGCTACTTGCTGATTCTCATTTTCAAGTTGTGAGATAGGAAATGCTACACTATCTTTCACTTTAGCTTTGGCTTCATCAGTTTTCAATACTTGGTCTATTGCTTGTTTTTCCTGTGGTTTTTCTTTAGAAGTTGGATTAGCTGAGTTTACATGAACTCCAGCACTTGCTCCAACTGCCGGTCTAATTTGTGCAATCGGATTGACTGAGTTCACTTCTTCAATACCAGTTGACTTAGCTTGGTCGACTTCTGAGTTGGTTGTGGCATTATCGATGGCTGCTTTTGCTGCATCAGCTTTGGCTTTCGCTTCAGCCTTAGCCACGGTTTTCTCTTCGTCTGTTAAGTCTGTGCGAGCATCAATCTCATCGTTCTTAGCTTTTAGGGCATCAGCTATTGCTTGCTTAGCTGCAGGTTTTGCTTGCGCTGTTGGAGTGACTGAGTCTACTGACATTGTTCCAGTTGACTTAGCTTGGTCGACTTCTGAGTTGGTTGTGGCATTATCGATGGCTGCTTTCGCTGCATCAGCTTTCGATTTTGCTTCAGCCTTAGCCACGGTTTTCTCTTCGTCTGTTAAGTCTGTGCGAGCATCAATCTCATCGTTCTTAGCTTTTAGGGCATCATCTATTGCTTGCTTCGCTGCAGGTTTTGCTTGCGCTGTTGGAGTGACTGAGTCTACTGACATTGTTCCAGTTGACTGAGCTTGGTCGACTTCTGAGTTGGTTGTGGCATTATCGATAGCTTCCTTGGCTGAGTCGGCTTTTACTTTCGCTTCAGCCTTAGCTGCAGTTTTCTCTTCGTCTGTTAAGTCTGTACGAGATTCTATCTCGTCATTCTTAGCTTTCAGAGCTTCATCAATTGACTTCTTAGCTTTTGGCTTCGCTACTGCGTCTGGATTTACATTATTTACTTCTCTTGTTCCAGTCACCTTAGCTTGTTCTACTTCCGCATTTGTTGTTGCGTTGTCGATTGCAGTCTTCGCTGCGTCAGCTTTTGTTTTTGCTTCTGCCTTAGCCCCAAATTTCTCTTCTTCTGTTAAGTCTGTGCGAGAGTCTATCTCGGAAGTCTTAGCTTTAAGCGCTTCGTCGATGGCTTGCTTAGCTTCCGTCTTCGCTACTGCCTCTGGGTTTACTGAAGTCACTGCTGTGATTCCAGTTGCCTTAGATTGGTCGACTTCTGCATTCTTTGTTGCTTTATCTATGGCTGATTTTGCTGCGTCAGCCTTATCTTTTACTTCTGCTTTAGCCGCGGTTTTCTCTTCGTCTGTTAAGTCTGTACGAGAGTCGATTTCATCAGTCTTAGATTTAAGCGCTTCGTCGATGGCTTGCTTAGCTTCTGTCTTCGCTACTGCCTCTGGGTTTACTGAAGTCACTGCTGTGATTCCAGTTGACTTAGATTGGTAGACTTCTGCATTCGTTGTTGCTTTATCTATGGCTGATTTTGCTGCGTCAGCTTTGGCTTTTGCATCTGCTTTGGCTGCAGTTTTCTCTTCATCTGTTAAGTCTGTACGAGCATCAATTTCGGCAGTCTTAGCTTTCAAAGCATCGTCGATGGCTTGCTTAGCTTCTGTCTTCGCTACTGCTTCTGGATTTACTGAAGTGACTTCTAAAGTTCCGTTAGTTTTAGCTTGGTCGACTGCTGCATTCGTTGTTGCTTTGTCGATGGCTTCTTTTGCTGCGTCAGCCTTAGCTTTTGCTTCTGACTTAGCAGCAGCTTTCTCTTCATCTGTTAAGTCTGTACGTGCGTCGATTTCGTCGTTCTTAGCCTTCAGAGCTTCGTCGATGGCTTGCTTAGCTTCTGTCTTAGCCACTGCACCTGGATTTACTGAAGTGACTTCTGCAATTCCAGTTGACTTTGCTTGGTCAACTTCTGCATTGGTTGTCGCTTTATCGATAACTTCTTTTGCTGCGTCGGCCTTAGCTTTTGCTTCTGCTTTTGCTGCAGTTTTCTCTTCATCTGTTAAGTCTGTACGTGCATCTATCTCGACAGTCTTAGCTTTCAGAGCGTCATCGATGGCTTGCTTAGCTGCTGTCTTAGCTTCTGGTTGTGGATCTACTGCTTTTACTTCTGTTATTCCAGTCACCTTAGCTTGTTCTACCTCCGCATTTGTTATTGCGTTGTCGATGGTTGCTTTCGCTGCGTCAGCTTTGGCTTTTGCATCTAATTTAGCCACAGTTTTCTCTTCGTCTGTTAAGTCTGTACGTGCGTCTATCTCAGCACTCTTAGCTTTAAGAGCTTCATCGATGGCTTGCTTAGCTTCCGTCTTCGCTACTGCTGCTGGAGTCACTGAAGCTACACTTGCTGCCCCATCGTTTTTAACTTGAGTTACTGCATCGTTTGTTGTTGCGTTGTCGATTGCAGTCTTCGCTGCGTCAGCTTTTGTTTTCGCGTCTCCCTTAGCTGCAGTTTTCTCCTCATCTGTCAAGTCTGTACGAGCGTCTATCTCATCAGTCTTAGCTTTCAAAGCTTCGTCGATGGATTGCTTAGCTGCTGACTTAGTCAACGCCTCTGGATTGACTGAAGTGACTTCTGTTGTTCCAGTCACCTTAGCTTGTTCTACTTCTGCATTTGTTGTTGCGTTGTCGATGGTTGCTTTCACTGCGTCAGCCTTAGCTTTTGCTTCTGACTTAGCAGCAGCTTTCTCTTCATCTGTTAGGTCTGTACGAGCGTCGATTTCATCATTCTTAGCTTTCAGAGCTTCGTCGATGGATTGCTTAGCTGCTGTCTTCACTACTGCTGCTGGAGTAACTGAAGCTACACTTGCTGCCCCATCGTTTTTAGCTTGAGTTACTACATCGTTTGTTGTTGCGTTGTCGATGGCTTGCTTAGCTGCGTCAGCTTTCGCTTTTGCGTCTTCCTTAGCTTTGGCTTTTTCTTCTGCTGTTAAATCGTTATTGGCATCAATTGCGTCGGTCTTAGCTTTCAATGCATCATCGATAGCTTGTTTTGCCGCTGGCTTCGCTTGCGCTGTTGGATTTACTGAAGCTATACTTGCTGCCCCATCGTTTTTAGCTTGAGTTACTACATCGTTTGTTGTTGCGTTGTCGATGGCTTGCTTAGCTGCGTCAGCTTTCGCTTTTGCGTCTTCCTTAGCTTTGGCTTTTTCTTCTGCTGTTAAATCGTTATTGGCATCAATTGCGTCGGTCTTAGCTTTCAATGCATCATCGATAGCTTGTTTTGCCGCTGGCTTCGCTTGCGCTGTTGGATTTACTGAAGCTACACTTGCTGCCCCATCGTTTTTAGCTTGAGTTACTGCATCGTTTGTTGTTGCGTTGTCGATTGCAGTCTTCGCTGCATCAGCTTTCGCTTTAGCGTCTGCTTTCGCCGCAGCTTTCTCTTCATCTGTCAAGTCTGTACGAGAGTCTATTTCATCAGTCTTAGCTTTTAAGGCATCATCGATGGCTTTCTTAGCTTCTGGCTTCGCTTCTGGTTGTGGATCTACTGCTTTTACTTCTGTTATTCCAGTCACCTTAGCTCGGTCTACTTCCGCATTTGTTGTTGCATTATCGATGGCTGCTTTTGCTGCGTTGGCCTTAGCTTTTGCTTCTGACTTAGCCGCAGCTTTCTCTTCATCTGTCAAGTCTGTACGAGAGTCAATCACGTCGTTCTTAGCTTTAAGCGCGTCGTCGATGGCTTGCTTCGCAGTCGGTTTTGCCACTGGCTTTGGAGTCACTGAAGCTACTGATGCCGTTCCTGCAGTCTTAGCTTGTTCCACTTCTGCGTTTGTTGTCGCATTGTCGATTGCTTCTTTCGCTGCATCAGCTTTTGCCTTAGCTTCTGCTTTGGCTTTAGTTTTTTCTTCAGCTGTTAAATCATCATTCGCATCTATTGCATCTTCTTTTGCTTTTAATGCATCATCTATTGCCTGTTTGGCTGCTGGTTTTTTAGCTGCTTCTGGACTAAACGAGTTCACATCACTTAAACCAGATACACTATTTACATCTACTTTAATGTCTGTATCTGCTGCATCGATTGCGTCTTTTGCCTCATTAGCTTTATTTTCTACTTCAGCTTTTGCTGCAGTTTTCTCTTCAGTTGTTAAATCATCTCGAGCATCGATTTCTTCTATTTTCTTCTCTAGAGCTGCATCAATTGCTTTTTTAGCCTCTGATTTCTTAACTGGTTCTGGACTAAATGAATTTACATCACTTAAACCAGATATACTATTTACATCAACCTTAATATCTGTATCAGCTTCATCGATTGCTTTCTTAGCTGCATCGGCTTTAGCTTTAGCTTCCTCCTTAGCTGCTAATTTTTCTTCTGCTGTTAAGTCATTATTCGCATCAATTTCTGCTTCTTTTGCCTTTAGTGCTTCATCTACAGCTTTTTTAGCCTCTGGTTTCTTAACCGCTACTGGATTCAATGAGTTTACATCTGCTACCCCAATAGTTTTTGAATTTTCAACGTCAGCATTTGTTGCCGCTTTATCAACTGCTTGTTTTGCCGCTTCTGCTTTAGCCCTAGCTTCTTCTTTAGCTGCTATTTTTTCCTCAGCTGTCAGATCATCTCGAGTATCGATCTCTGCTTCTTTGGCTTTAAGCGCATCTTCTATCGCTTTCTTAGCTGCTGGCTTAGCTTGCGCTGTTGGATTTACTGAAGATACACTCGTTGCTCCAGCGTTTTTAGCTTGAGTTACTGCATTATTTGTTGTCGCATTGTCGATTGCAGTCTTCGCTGCGTCTGCTTTGGCTTTCGCTTCTTCTTTAGCTGCTGTTTTTTCCTCAGCTGTCAGATCATCTCGAGCATCGATTTCTGCTTCTTTGGCTTTAAGTGCATCTTCTACTGCTTTCTTCGCCTCTGGTTTCGCTACTGGAGTTGGAGTCACCGAATCTACCGATGTTGCTCCATCATTTTTAGCTTGTTCTACCTCATCATTTGTTGTCGCGTTGTCTATTGCTGTTTTCGCTGCGTCGGCTTTGGCTTTTGCATCTGCTTTAGCTGCAGTTTTCTCTTCGTCTGTTAAGTCGTTGTTCGCGTCAATCGCTGCTTCCTTAGCTTTTAATGCATCGTCGATTGCTTTCTTAGCTGCTGGTTTGGCTACTGGAGTTGGAGTCACTGAAGATACACTTGCTGCCCCATCATTTTTAGCTTGAGTTACTGCATCGTTTGTGGTTGCGTTGTCGATTGCAGTCTTCGCTGCGTCGGCTTTGGCTTTAGCTTCTTCCTTAGCTGCTATTTTTTCCTCAGCTGTCAGATTATCTCGAGCATCAATCGCGTCATTTTTAGCTTTTAGGGCATCGTCGATTGCTTTTTTAGCTGCTGGTTTTGCCACTGCTGTTGGATTTACATTATTTACTTCTGTTGTTCCATTAGCCTTAGCTTGGTCTACTCCCGCGTTTGTTGTCGCATTATCGATCGCTTGTTTCGCTGCAGCTGCCTTGTCTTGCGCTTCTTGCTTAGCTTTGGCTTTTTCTTCGTCTGTTAAGTCATTATTTGCGTTGATTGCTGCTTCCTTAGCTTTCAGCGCATCTTCGATGGCCTTCTTAGCAGCCGGTTTAGCTGTTGGTGTTGGAGTGACTGATGATACACTTGTCGCTCCGTCGTTTTTAGCTTGCGTTACGGTATCGTTTGTGGTTGCATTGTCAATTGCAGTCTTCGCTGCGTCGGCTTTGGCTTTCGCATCAGCTTTCGCTGCAGTTTTCTCTTCGTCTGTTAAGTCGTTGTTTGCGTCAATTGCTGCTTCCTTAGCTTTTAATGCATCGTCGATTGCTTGTTTAGCCGCTGGCTTAGCTTGCGCTGTTGGACTTACTGAAGATACACTTGTCACTCCATCGTTTTTAGCTTTCTCAACTGCATCGTTTGTTGTTGCGTTGTCGATTGCTTGTTTCGCTGCGTCGGCTTTGGCTTTTGCATCTGCTTTAGCTGCAGTTTTTTCTTCGTCTGTTAAGTCATTATTGGCATCAATCGCGTCATTCTTAGCTTTCAATGCGTCATCAATTGCTTGTTTTGCAGCCGGTTTAGCTGTTGGTGTTGGAGTGACTGATGATACACTTGCTGCCCCAGCGTTTTTAGCTTGAGTTACTGCATCGTTTGTTGTCGCGTTGTCAATTGCTTGCTTCGCTGCGTCAGCTTTCGCTTTTGCATCTTCTTTAGCTTTTGCTTTCTCTTCCGCTGTTAAGTCATTGTTTGCGTCGATCGCGTCATTCTTAGCTTTAAGTGCATCGTCGATTGCTTTCTTAGCTGCTGGTTTAGCTGCTGGTGTTGGAGTGACTGAAGATACACTTGTCGCTCCGTCTTTTTTAGCTTGTTCTACCGCTGCATTTGTTGTCGCGTTATCGATGGCTTGTTTCGCTGCATCTGCTTTGGCTTTCGCATCTTCTTTAGCTTTGGCTTTTTCTTCTGCTGTTAAATCGTTGTTGGCATCAATCGTGTCATTCTTAGCTTTCAATGCGTCATCGATGGCTTGTTTTGCAGCCGGTTTAGCTGCTGGTGTTGGAGTGACTGAAGATACACTTCTTGCTCCATCAGTCTTAGCTTGCGTTACCGCATCGTTTGATGTAGCATTGTCGATCGCTGTTTTCGCTGCGTCTACTTTTGCTTTCGCATCTTCCTTAGCTTTTGCTTTCTCTTCAGCAGTCAAATCGTTGTTGCCATCAATTGCATCGTTCTTAGCTTTCAATGCGTCATCGATTGCTTTCTTAGCTGCTGGTTTGGCTACCGGAGTTGGAGTCACTGAAGATACACTTGTCGCTCCGTCATTTTTAGCTTGTTCTACCGCTGCATTTGTTGTCGCGTTATAGATGGCTTGTTTCGCTGCGTCAGATTTGGCTTTTGCATCAGCTTTCGCCGCAGTTTTTTCTTCGTCTGTTAAGTCATTGTTGGCATCAATCGCGTCGTTCTTTGCTTTCAATGCGTCATCGATGGCTTTCTTAGCTGCTGGTTTGGCTACCGGAGTTGGAGTCACCGAATCTACTGATGTTGCTCCGTCGTTTTTAGCTTGCGTTACTGCATCATTTGTTGTCGCCTTGTCGATTGCTTGCTTCGCTGCGTCAGATTTGGCTTTTGCATCAGCTTTCGCCGCAGTTTTTTCTTCGTCTGTTAAGTCATTGTTGGCATCAATCGCGTCGTTCTTAGCTTTCAATGCGTCATCAATTGCTTGTTTTGCAGCTGGTTTGACTACCGGCGTTGGAGTCACCGAATCTACTGATGTTGCCCCAGCGTTTTTAGC